>CAZGBW010000086.1:0-8667 GCA_964523995.1 uncultured Victivallales bacterium
TGTGTGCGCTGGCTGCTGCCGTGAAGCGGATGATCGTCAGGTGACAGGGGTACTGTGCGTCCGGGGGTTACGTTCCGCAGAACGTGCAATAGGGTGGTGCATCCCCTGGCGCAGGCTCCTGGTATTCCGGGCGCACACGCTTATGATCAAAAGGGGCTTGCAAGGCGTCTAGCAATGACTCCAAGGGGTGGTAATCCTGGTCATCGCTGGCAGTTTGCAGTGCCTCCTCGACCCGATGATTCCGCGGGATTACCGCAGGCGTTGCCCGTTGCATCATCCGCAACGATTCATCGATCGACTGCGGCTGCCTTTCTCGCCGCTCCGCCCAGGATTTCCACCAGGCCAATAGCGAAGGATCCTGTCCAAATATCCCGCATGGTGCCTCGATTCCATCCATCAGGGCACGAAAGGTGTTGATGTAGTCCGGACGATTCTTCTGCATCCATGCCAGCAGGGAACCCACGAGGGCCGTGTCGCCTTCTTCCTGGTTACCGAGACCGAGTTTCTTCCGCAACGCTTGCCCCCATTGCTCCTCAAATTGCGGTTCGAAGCGCGCCAGGATTCCCCTGGCCTGTTCTATTGCTTGCGTGCGATCCGGATGGATGAGCGGCAAGAGCGTCTCGGCAAACCGCGTCAGATTCCATAGCGCAATGCCCGGTTGGTTGCCAAACGCATAGCGTCCGTTACGGTCGATCGAACTGAATACCGTTGCAGGATCATACCGGTCCATAAAGGCGCAAGGACCAAAATCAATGGTTTCACCGGATATTGCCATATTGTCGGTATTCATCACCCCGTGAATAAAGCCAACATTCATCCATGCGGCAATCAGTGCGATTTGACGCAGCATAACCGCTTCGAGCAAGTCCAGATACGGGGTATCGGACTCTGGCAATTCCGGAAAGTGACGCTTCAAGGTGTAATCGGCTAACGACTTCAATAGCTCCGGATCCTGCCGGACCGCCGCATATTGAAAGGTCCCCACGCGGATATGGCTCGCGGCGATGCGTGTCAGCACAGCCCCGGCGAGGGGCGTTTCACGGTAGACGCGTTCACCCGTTGTCACGACGGCCAGGCTGCGGGTCGTTGGAATGCCCATGACATGCATCGCCTCGCTCATGATATATTCGCGCAGCATGGGACCAAGCGCCGCTTTTCCATCACCACTTCGCGAATACGGGGTAAAGCCGGATCCCTTCAGTTGAACATCCCGGCGTCCCCCGGAAGGATCGACATGCTCGCCAAGCACTATAGCCCGACCATCACCGAGCATGGTAAACGAACCAAACTGGTGACCGGCATACGCCTGCGCAATCGGATCGGCCCCTGGTGGCACCGCGCAGCCAGCCAGCTCTGCGACACTATCCGGTGACGACAGTAGCGCGGGATCCAATCCCATCTCCGCCGCCAGCGCGTGGTTCATGATGACCAGATCCGGCTGCGGAACCTTTGCAGGCAAGACCCGCGAAAATAGTGCCGCAGGTAACTGCGTATAGGTCTGATGGAAATTCCAGTGCATAACAGGACTGTATCATGCCCTCATAAACGGATACAGGCCATTATGCGTCATGGATCCGTTATAGCGTGGCTACCGTGATGCCATGCGCCCGTTTCCCCTTGCGGGTTTTCCATGTTTGTGTAATAAAGCAGCGCAATGACCGCACCCTACGATCTCGGCTGGAAAGAGCGCACGCGGAAGGAACTGCGCTTCATGGAAGACTGCGCTCCCTATCTCGCCAAACGCGCCCAGGGCCGCGACATCTCGGGACTCTCCGCTTATGAGCAGTAAGAAAACATTTCACGCCCACTGCGCGCAAGACGCAAAGACGCCAAGGCTGGATACATGAAAACGCCTGAATCACAGCAAAAGTATTACATCATGGAGCCGGAAACTGCGTACGCCGCCCTTCCCGCGCGCGAAGACCTGCACATCGAGTTCAAGGATGCCCGTTCCGGGCTGCCGGAAAATCTTTGCGACACGTTGTGCGCCTTCCTGAACACCGATGGCGGTATGCTTTACCTGGGCGTCAGCGACAAGGGGGAAGTATTGGGGCTCGAGCCGGAGCAGATCGAACGCTACCGCAAGGAAATTGCCAGCCTTTCCAACAACCCCCAGAAAGTGGATCCACCCTACCTGCTCTTTCCCCGGGAGGAAACCATCGGGGACAAGCATATTCTCATCGTCCAGGTTCCTCTGAGTTCCCAACTGCACCGCCACAAGGGCGAGATCTACCTCCGCAGCGACGAAGGCGACTACCGGGTGAACGGTTCCCACCAGCTTGCCGGTCTGCTGAATCGCAAGCTCGGCATTTTCACCGAGCAGACCCCCATGCCGCAATTCAGCCACAAAGACCTGCGGCCGGATCTCTTCGCGAGGGCACGCACGCTCATGCGCCGCCGGAACCAGAACCATCCCTGGCTGGATCTCGATATGGATGCCCTGCTGCGCACTGCCGGACTCTATACGCCCGCCGATCCGCCCTCCCGCACTCTCACCCTCGCCGCCATCCTGCTCTTCGGGACCGATGTCGCCATCCGGCAGGCCGCGCCCGCCTACACCTTCGATTGCCTGCTCCGCCGCCACAACACCGACCGCTACGATGACCGGCTTATGATCGATACCAATCTCATTGATGCCTATGACCTTATGATGGGGTTCGTCGAAAAGCACCTCAACGATCCCTTCTACCTGGAAAATGGTGCGACCATCAGTCTGCGCGAGCGCATCTTCCGCGAAGCCATCTCCAACATCATCTCCCACCGCGAATACCGCGACGCCACCCCGGCGCGGCTCATGATCTACAAGGACCGCGTCGTGCTGGACAATCCCGCCATGGCCTATTTCCATACCCGTATCACACCCCAGAACCTGCGCTCCCATCCGAAGAACCCCTCCATCTGCAAATTCATGATCCAGATCGGCCGCTTCGACCAGCTCGGCTCCGGCGTCCTCAACATCCACAAATACTGGCCGGTCTATGCCCCCGGCACGGACCCCGTCTTCCGCGAAACCCGCCACGGCTTCGAACTGAACCTCGCCCTTGGCGAAGCCGCGCAAATGGCTGTGCCTGCAAAGTCGCGGCTAGAGTCGGGGGTAGAGTCGGGGGTAGAGTCGGGGGTAGAGTCAGGGGTAGAGTCGGCACTGGCACAGCAAATCCTTGTCAAGCTCATGGAATCGCCACTTTCGAAGATGGAGATCGCCCGTAAACTAAACAAGACTAAACCCACTCGCTACCTCAACGACCTGATGGCGAAGCTTCTGAAATCAGGTGTAGTTGCGTACACCATCCCCGACAAACCCACCAGTCGACTCCAGAAATACCGTCTGACCGGCAAAGACCGCAAAATGCTTAAAGGGAACAATCACGCAGCATATGAAAACAGGAAGGAATCTTGATGAATCCCAAATTATCACCACTATTTAGCCGGCGCAGCGTTCGCACATACACGGACGGGCAAATCACGGATGCGTGTATTCAGGATCTATTGGAAGCCGCCATGGCCGCCCCGTCTGCCGTCGCCAAGGATCCCTGGCATTTTATTGTCATTCGTGACCGGCAGAAACGGAATCTGATGGCCGATGCGCTGCCGAACGGCCAGATGCTGCGAAACGCACCGGTGGCCATCCTGGTATGCGGCGACATCGAGAAGACCCATGGCGGCGATCTGTCCTACTTGCTGCAGGATTGCAGCGCGGCGATTGAAAACATTCTGCTGGCTGCATCCATGCTGGGGCTCGGAGCCTGCTGGCTTGGTGTCCACCCGCGCGAAGAGCGGATCACGGCCTTGACCGCGCTATTCAAGCTTCCCGCCAACATCATTCCGGTATCCGCCATTGCGCTGGGGATTCCGTCTGCCAAGCCGGAACCGCGTACACGCTTTAACCCCGCCGCCGTACACCCGGAAACGTGGTAAACACATTTTCACGGCTGCAGGAGCGCGAAGCCCGTTGCAGGTTCGACAGCCCGCGTGGCGGTACAGTCCAGCAGCTCCGTGAGAATCACTTCCATCACGTGCCAGGTGCGGACACCGGCCCGTACGCAGCCTGTCACCGTTTTCTCCTGCCGACCACATGCCATGTGCATATGCAGACTGGGTTTGCCGTCGGGGCCGGGAAACAGCGTCCCCACGCCCGGCACCTCGTGGGCATGCGTAAGACGGGCCTGCATTGGCACGACAGGCTTGGCGCGGTCAATGCAAAGGGGTCATCTCGATAATCGAGAAATAATATGACAGCGTTGTCCAGGTGTTTCTTCCATCGCGCATGGCAAGTCCGATACGCATAGATATTGAGCAATTATAGATTATCGAGATGTGACCCCAATACACTCGAGATGTGATGACCCCAATACACCCGAGAACGGCGACGAGATCGGTGAACGATTTGCTGACTCTCTCCTCGTTATCCGTTCTCGTCGCCGTTCTCGTTAACCGATCGCCACGTGCCTGCGCACAGGCTCTTGCCTTGCCGTGGCGAATATCCCCGCAGAAGTGAGATGCGCCACTGACCTTGCCACCCCCCGGTCTGACCTTGCCACCCCCGGGCGGGTGCGATAAACTGCTGTACTCCCCCCGCCGCTTGTGGCAATCTACCGCCAACTGGAGGTAGTCGTATGCCGTACACGCATCTGTTGCCGGGCCTTCGTGCCGCTCTCTTCTCGTTTTCCAGTCTCCTGCTTGCGGGGGCGGCCTCCGGGCAGGGCGTGCCGGACCGGTACCTGTCGCTGCCGGCGTGGAGAGCCAGTTCGCCAGCCGAACGGTGGTTGAGTCTGCTCTGGAACTTGTGAATGTGCGCAGGTACAACGGGGCTCGAAATCCGCGCTGGGTCCTGAACATGTATACCATGACATGGGAATGGCGGCCATAGGCTTAAGCACGCAAGACCCGGTGATCCGGGCGTAAAAGTGAGGAGAATATGATGATGATACGACAGTCGATCCTGGGGTTGATGTTATCGGGGGCAATAGCAGTCTCGGCACTGGCGCAGGCTCCGGTCACACCAGCGGGTGCCGGCACAGAGGCTGATCCCTATCAGATCAGCCAGCTCGGGCATCTGGTGTGGATGGGCGACAATGTCGGTTCCTCCAACGGCAAGTACTACACGATGCAGAATGACATTGACGCGACCACGACCACGAGCTGGAACGGTGGCGAAGGACTGACCCCCATCGGCAACCAGTCTGTGAACTTCATGGGCGTCTTTGACGGGAACGATCGCGAGATCAGCAACCTGGTCGTCAATCATCCGGATAGCGGAAAAGTGGGTCTGTTCGGAGATGTGGGAAACGTCGGCGTGGTGAAACGGCTAACGCTTGCTGGAGGCTGGATGACAGGCACCAACGGTGTCGGCAGCATTGTCGGCAACAACAATGGTCTCATCAGCGGGTGCGCCGCGTCCAGCGTGGTGACAGCCTGGGGCGCTGTAGGTGCCCTCGCCGGTGACAACGGCGGTGTCATCGAGAGATGCTATGCCACGGGCAAGGTTACGGGACTGGGCTACGGCTTGGCCGGCGGCATTGCGGGGCACAACTTGGGTGTGATCAGCAACTCCTACGCGACGGGTGCCGTTGACGGAACGCCGGGCGGCGACTATGTCGGCGGCATCGCAGGGAAAAACTTGGGTACCATACACAAATGCTATGCAACGGGAGCACTGTCAGGAGGCAACTCGCCCGGTGGCTTGGTGGGGTTCAACACGAACGGCACGGTGACAAGTTCCTACTGGGATACCCAGACAACGGGGCAGACGACATCGGACGGCGGGGGCACGGGCAAACTCACCGCGCAGATGAAACAGCAGGCGACCTTTGTGGGATGGGATTTCTCGGGCGTGTGGAGCATCACGGAGAATGTGACCTATCCTCTGTTCCATGTCGCCTGGGACGCAGGATTCCTGAATCTCGGAGGTGGTTGGCGGAGGCTATCCTGGTTCGGGGACTACGTCCCGATGGACGGAGCAGGCTGGATCTGGCATCACAAGCACGGGTTCCTGTATGTTCCGGCCAGCAGCACGCCGCAGAACGCCTGGATGTATGCTCAGGACATGGGGTGGCTGTATACCGGCAACGCGTTTTACCCCTTCCTATACCGGGCCTCGCCCTCCGCGTGGCTGTGGTACAACGGCGCGGCGAATCCACGCTGGTTCCTGAACATGGACACAATGACTTGGGAGCGTCGGCCATGATGAAGAAACTGCTGGTGTGTATTGGGTTGCTGGCGATGTTGGCACAACCGGCATTGGCGTTCCGGCCTTCGGGCTGGGTTTATTTCAACTGGCCCTGGGCGTTCGATGCCGGCTCGGGGGACTGGCACTGGTTCAAGACCAATGACACGCAATGGGTGAACGGGTTCACGTCTGGCGGCTGGATCACGCTGCCCGCGAGCGCCCTGGCGAGCGGGTGGTCGTTCTACGCCTGTCCCTACGCGTACTCAACAAAGCGCGGCACCGCTACCTCCGGCCCCTGCGGGGCCTTTGGAGGGTGCGCGCTGACGTTCGCCGGAGGGATAAGAAATAAAAAACGAAGCATCGGGATGGTTTGCTGCGGCTTCAATGGCATCGTTAACCGTGATCGCCGCGGCAATGGCTGCCGCAGCGGAGCCTAGTGAAGGAATGGAAATGATGGGAAAGATCGAAAAAGCCGGCAGAAGCGAGATTTTGGCCAGTCGCTGCGGTGCGGCGCTGGACGGCGATCCTGACGCCTGTACAGGCACCGACGACAGGGCGACGCTCCAGGCCGCGATCGAGCTTTTGCACGCCGGGGGAGGCGGCACTTTGGTCATTGACGGTGTGGCGGCCCTCGCTGGCGCACTGTCGGTCCCCTCCAACATCCGCATTGTCGGCGCCCACGGGCGAGCCGGCTTCTGCATGAAGACCAACAGCGGGGGCTGCGCGATTCGCAACGCGCACTTCGTCAGCGGCTATAACAACGGATCCCCAGTCGCCGACGGCTCCACGATTGTCGATCACAATATCACACTCGAAAGCCTGTTTATCAACGGCGGAAATGCTGTCAATTCCGGCAACGGCCGCAATGGCCTGCAATTCGATTCGGCCGGCCAGTATGTCGGCACCGTGCGGCTATACGGGACAAAGAACACGACGATCAGAAACGTCACGATCCTGAACTCGCCCGCGTTCAGTTTCCACTTGGCGAACACTTTCTTTCTGATTGCGGATGGGAATCGGTGTTACTACTCCGATTGCCTTGCGGGCAAACTGCCGAGCCGGCAGCACGCCGGGTTTCAGTGCCAGGGGCCGATGTCGAATTGTCTCCTTTTGAATTCCATCATGGCCACCGCGGACGATCCGATCGGACTGAATGCCGACGACTGGTGCCTGCTTTCCGACACGGGCAATCATCTGAAGGGGCCGACCGCATTCGGCGGAGCCGGCGGCTGGACGAACGTCTTCCGGGGGCCTATTACCGACGTTATGGTTGATGGCCTGACGTCCATTTATTCGATGTGTGCCGGCAGGATCTTCAGCGGGTCTGGCAACATCCCAGGGGCCACGACTCCAAGTCTCGTTGACAGGGTCACGTTTAGAAATGTCCGGGGCCGGTTCTTTGAAGCGGCCTTTCATCTTCAGTTGCAGGACCTTAGCACGGGCCATCTTGGCTCAATCACGCTCGAGAATTGGGACATTCAACGACTGGGGGGCCATCAGCATCCGCTCCTCTTTTCCGACGGCAACTGCAAATCGCTGACGATTCGCAACGTCAAGCTTCGCGATCTGTCCGGACAAACGGACCAGTCGATAACGATTTCGGGAGGGTCGCATGGCTCACTCCTGATTGACGGTCTCGATGTGTACGAGGACGGAAACGCCGCCGGATCGCCTCTGGTAAAGATCAGCGGGGGAACCGTCACATTGCTGAGGGTCAGCAACTCTTCATGGATTCGCGCGGCGGGACTGACCCCCGGCATCTCCGCGAATCCGTTCGTGCTCTGTAAGGGAGTGCCGACGATCGGCACGATTCAACTCAATGGTATTGCCTTGGATTACGTCCGCAACGCGGTCCAGTTCGATGCGTCATTCTCCGGGACGATTGGCAGGGTGCAGGCGGACGCGGTAACCCACGCCAATTCGGCCGGGACGGACGGCATCGTTCGGAACGATTCGGCCGTGACTGTGCCGGTAAGAAGCGGGGCGAATGTCACGAGCGGATCGGCCACCCAGAATACCGGGAAAGGATCCATCCAAGATCTGAAATGAAGTCTGACCGACGTTGCCGAGGACCGGCAGAAGGTGAGACTCGGAATGGCGGGAACTTGATTGGGGAACACAAGTCCGGGCACTCCCTCAAGGGCATGGTCGAACTGAACCAGAGAGAGAAATCTACCCGGCACAAACTGTGTCTTCAGAACAATGGATGGACAGGCGCAAGAGGCTGTTCAAGAAGAAGCAGGATGGCGAACACGCCGTTCCTCGGTACGTCGCTACAGCGCCGACCGAGAACGCTGACGTTCGACGAAAGGGAGTGAAATGAAAAAGACATTATTTGCGGGGTTGACTGTATTGTTGTTGGTAGTGCTACTCGGATGTGCGCATACGATCCGAACGTCCGGAACCGTAACTGATAACGGAGTTCCTGTCAAAGATGCCAAGGTCGTTGTCTCGGTATGGACGCATGGAATATTCGACCGGAATGTGGTGAAATATGGAAC
>CAZGBW010000087.1:0-8622 GCA_964523995.1 uncultured Victivallales bacterium
CCGATTCGTTTGTGGAGGGGGTATAGCTCAGTTGGTAGAGCGTCGCGTTCGCAATGCGAAGGTCAGGGGTTCGACCCCCCTTACCTCCACCATCTTTCCTAGGATGCCGCATGGCATCCGGGCCGTAAACCGGCATCCCGCATGGAGCATCGCATGAACGAGAAGGTACTGGTCACCGGCGGTAGCGGATTCCTGGGCATCAATCTGATCCGCCATCTTCTCGGGAAGGGGATTACCAACATTGTCTCGCTCGATCTGGTGGAGTTCGACTACCCCGAACGGGACCGGATCACGGCCGTGATGGGCGACATCCGCGACAAGGCCGCCGTGGAGCGCTGTATGCAGGGCGTCACCTGGGTCATCCACACCGCCGCCGCGCTGCCGCTTTACTCGGAACAGGAGATCATGACCACCGATGTTGGCGGCACCCGCACGCTGCTCGAGGCTGCCGCCGCCGCAGGCGCCGTTGACCGCTTCGTCCACATTTCCTCCACCGCCGTCTACGGCATCCCCGATCACCACCCCCTCCGGGAAGACGACAAGCTTGATGGAGTCGGCCCCTACGGGATCGCCAAGATCGAGGCGGAAAACGTCTGCCTTGCGTTCCGCGCGAACGGGATGTGCGTCCCGGTGATCCGGCCCAAATCCTTTGTCGGCCCCGAGCGTCTCGGCGTCTTCGCCCTCTTCTACGACTGGGCCCGGGACGGTCGGAATTTCCCGATGATCGGCAGCGGCCGCAACCGCTACCAGCTTCTGGATGTGGAAGACCTCTGTAGCGCCATCTGGCTGACCCTGACACTCGGCAAGACCGTCGTCAACGACACCTTCAACATCGGGGCCAGGGACTTCACCACGATGCGCGAGGATTACCAGGCGGTACTCGACCGCGCCGGCCGCGGCGGGCGTATCATCGGATTCCCTGCAAAACCCCTGATCTGGACACTCCGGCTGCTTGAGGCCCTCCGGCTCTCCCCCCTGTACAAATGGGTCTACGAAACCGCCTGCGAGGACTCTTTCGTGAGCATCGAGAAGGCGCAGAAACGCCTGGGCTACACCCCGGCGTTCTCGAACAAGGACGCCCTCGTGCGCAATTACGACTGGTATATCGCCCACCTCGGCGATTTCGAGAACCGCAGCGGCATTTCCCACCGCGTTCCCTGGAAACAGGGGATTCTCCGCTTTTTCAAAATCTTCTTTTGATTTTTTTCTGGCACCCGGCATGGTGACGGACTAGAATCCACGCCGTTGTTTTCCCGTTCATGCCGCAAACCCGTTGATGCCGAAAGGAAATCAGGATGATGAATAAACTGCCCGTTTACGCCGCCGTATTCGCCATCGCCTGCTCGCAGGCGATGGCCGCCGTCGAGTTCTCCGCCACCATGTCCTCCGGTCCGCGCGACAAGTCGGTCACGCGCGGCCTGGTAGACGGCCCGAACGCAAGGATTGAATTCGCGGAAGGCTCCGCAGGCGGGATCCAGAAGGGAAGCTATATGCTGACCCGCGACGGGGGAAGCACCATCACGCTTGTGAACCCCAAGGAGAAAAGCTACATGAAGATCGACCCCGAGCAGATGGCGGCCACGGCCGGGCAGTTCATGAACGCCACCAAGGGCTTCATGAGCATGTCGTTCAAGGACCCGAAGGTGGAGACCCTCTCGGACGAGAAGGGCCCGGCCATCCTCGGGATGCCGACCCGCCAAGTCAAGACGCGGACATCCTACACGGTCGAGACCAGTGTCTTTGGAAACAAGAGCGCCTCCCAGGTCACCCGCGAGGAGGAGATATACGTGACGCAGAAATTGAACGACAAGGGGTTCAATCTCTTCACGAAACAGCGCAGCATCAAGACCGGCAATGCGGATATCGACAAGCTGATGGCGCTGGAGAGCGCCAAGATCAACGGGTTCCCCCTCAAGATGATTTCCAAGAACATCAACCGCGACGCCAAGGGCCGCGAGGAAATCACATCCACGACCTACGAGGTCACCGAACTGAAGCAGACCTCGGCACCGAAGGGATCCTTTGATATTCCGGAAGGCTATAAGGACAGCATGGCGGAACTGGGAGCGGAAATGCGCAAGGCCCAGAAGGAGGCGGCCGCGGAGGACAATGACGAGGGGGGGGAGGCCGGTGCGGCGACGGAGGCTGTCAATTCCCTGATGAAAGGTCTTTTCGGCGGCGGTAAACGCTGAAACCATCATCATTCCACGTGTTCACCATCTGTCTTGGCGATAGGATCGGCTCCCGTCGCGATCTGCAATGCCGGGAGGAGCCATGACCGATAAAATATCCGTCTGCATTACCGCCGGCAACGAGGAGCGCAACATACGGCGCTGCCTCGAAAGCGTGAAGTGGGTCAGCGAGATTGTCGTTGTGGACAGTTTCAGCACCGACCGCACCGTGGAGATATGCCGGGAATACACCGACCGGGTCTACCAGCACGAGTGGATGGGGTATATCGGCCAGAAGAACCTGATCAAGGACCTTGCCACCGGCCCCTGGATTCTCTTCCTGGATGCCGACGAGGAGATCTCTCCCGGCCTGCGCGATGAGATCCTGCATGAATTCGAGAGCGGGGGCATCAGCGAATTCGCAGGCTATGAGTTCCCGCGCCTCGTCCGGTACCTGGGCCGCTGGATCACCCATGGGGACTGGTACCCGGATGTAAAGCTCCGGCTCTTCCGCAAGGACAAGGGCGAATGCGGCGGGCAGGAACCCCACGACCGCACGACCGTGCATGGCCGTGTCAAACGGCTGGCGAACCCGATCTATCACTATACCTACACCGACATCAACAACCAGATGTCCACGCTGAACCGCTTCACCACCATTTCCGCCATCGGGAAACACAAGGAAAGACGGCCTTTCCGGATGAGCGATCTGATTTTCCGGCCGGCGTTCCGTTTTTTCCGCTGCTACATCCTCAAACGCGGATTCCTCGACGGGATTCCCGGTCTCGTCGTCGCGACCTTCACCTCGTTTGCCGTCTTCGCGAAATACGCCAAGCTCTGGGAAGTCTATCTCAACGAGAAGAATGCCGTCCAGAAGCCTGCCCCCACCGGCAACAAGCACTGAGGAGCCCTACCGCCCCGCACAGCCGTCTTACAGCGGGCGATCCATGGTCCGGTACTGGATCGCTTCCGTGATATGATGCGCCTCGATCTGCTCCGCCCCCTCCAGGTCCGCGATGGTCCGCGACACCTTCAGGATCCGATCATACGCCCGGGCGCTGAAGTTGTACTCCGAAATGGCCATCTTGAGCAGATCCGCCGCATCCTGCCGGGGACGGCACCAGGTCTGCACCTGTTTCGCCCCCATGTCGGCATTACAGTGAATCCGGGGCCCGCCCGCATGTCGGAAGCGCTCATGCTGCTGGCGTCGGGCCCGCGTCGCCCGCTCGCGGATCCCCGACGAGGGTTCGCCGCTCTCCAGCGCCGACAGCTCGTCATACGCCATGGACGGCACCTCGATATGGATGTCGATACGGTCCAGGAGCGGCCCGGAGATCTTGCTGCGGTATTTCAGGATGTTCCGTGCCGAACAGCGGCACTCCCGCTTCGGATCGGAGAAAAACCCGCAAGGGCAGGGATTCATCGCGGCCACCAGCATGAACTCGCAGGGGAACGTCACGCTGGATGCCGCTCGCGAGATGGTTACCGTTCCATCCTCCAGCGGCTGGCGCAGGACCTCCAGCACATTGCGATGGAATTCCGGCAGCTCGTCCAGGAACAGCACGCCGCGATGCGCGAGGCTCACCTCGCCCGGCATCGGATGCGCACCGCCACCCAGCAGGCCGGCATCGGAAATCGTGTGATGCGGGGCACGGAACGGGCGGCGCTCGATCAGCGCCGCATGCGCGGGCAATGTGCCCGCGATGCTGTGGATCTTCGTCGCCTCCAGCGCCTCCTCCAGGCTCAGTTCCGGCAGGATCGAGGGAATCCGCTTCGCCAGCATGGTTTTCCCGGTTCCTGGGGGGCCTACCATTAAAATGTTGTGTCCACCGGCGACGGCCACCTCCAGCGCCCGCTTGGCCTGCTCCTGCCCCTTGACTTCGGCATAATCCGGCTCGTGCAGCTTGATCTCACCGAAGATGCGGCTGACATCCACCTGACAAGGCTGCATAGGAAGCTCGCCGTTGATGAAGTCCGCCGCCTGCCGCAACGTCCGCACGGCATAGACCTCCAGCCCCTCCACCACCGCCGCCTCCTCGGCATTGTCCGCCGGCACCAGAATTCCCCGCTTGCCCATGGCCTTCGCCTTGAGGGCGATCGGCAACACGCCTTTGACACGACGCACTTCACCGCTCAACGCCAGCTCACCGAGCAGAACGTAATCCGGCAGCACATCCGGCTTGATCGCCCCCTGGGCGGCCAGAAGCCCGATGGCGATCGGCAGATCGTAGATAGGCCCTTCCTTCTTGATGTCGGCGGGGGCGAGATTGATCGTGGTACGGCCCATGTGCGTGTCGAAGCCGGAATTGACCATCGCCGTGTAGACGCGGTCCTTGCTCTCCTTGACCGCGGTATCCGGGAGGCCCACCGTCACCACCTGGGGATCGCCATGCCCGGCGTTGACCTCGATTTCCACCGCGTAGGCATCCACCCCCTGCACCGCCCCCGAAAAAACCGTCGCTAACATGCCCGCCCCTTCACGTTGCTGCATCGCACATTGATCTGTTCAAAACGACAAGCGGCACCGTACACCGTAGAACCGGCAACGTCAATCCTTCCGACTCAGCTCAATCTCCATAGTGTGTTCTCGCCCGCAACAGAACCACGATGAGTTCGTCATCATGAATCGAGTATACAATCCGATCCTGATGCGAGAGACGCATGGAGTAGAAACCCTTCAACTCCCCTGTGAGCGGTTTGCCGCCATAAGGATCAATGGAAATGCGGTTGCGAAGAATCTCCTTGAGTTTCTGCTGCAACTTCGGAGACAGCTTTTGAACATCCTTCTCGGCCAGTTTGGTAAACCGGATACGATACGTCACTGCGCTTCCCCGAATACATCCTCAAAACTGACCGTCTCGTTGCTTTCTGCTTGCTTGCGCGACGCATTGAAAGCGGCGCGGAAACCGGGAGCAGAAAGAAGTGTCAATGACTCATTGAGACTGTCGTATTCCTGCTCGGATAGCAGAACCGCATCACCGGAACGGTGATGAATATGAAAAATCTCGTGCTGTTCGTTTGTCTTTTTCAGAATCTCAAAAAAACCTTTGCGTGCGGCTGTCGCCGTCAGTGTGGTCATAAGCCCTCCCTAGTTATGTACAACTAAACGTACCACAAAAAAAATGAATATCAAGTTTTAGCTTCGCTGATGAATTCCTGCCATCGTGCATTGATTGTCCGTTGATAAAAGCGGGCTCACCACTCTACAAGACGCAGCATCAATTACAGGCCCGTTCGGTTCACAGTCTCATGCGCAAAACCCGCCTTGCGCTGGGTTTGCTCGCCTCGCGCATAGAGCTGTTCGCGGTACATGCTGCCTGCTTTTGCCCAGCCTTGCAGGTGTTGCCCGTAATTCTCGAAAATAGTGGCAATACCTTCGCGGGCCTTGCTCCTGCCGCCGCAGGCCTCGGCGCAACCGCAGAAACGGTAGTCCTTGGGATCGTCCACAATACCCGCACGAACGGCATTAAGATCAATGTAGGCGGCCATGGTCAGCAGCGCATTGTTCCATTGACCATCCTTTGCCCGCTTGGGCTCGATCATGATACTCTTGAAACGCTGCGACCAGAGCGTGCCTTCACGGTTGTGGCGCTTGTTGTGCCACTGGGTGTACTTCGAGACGTGCCTAGTGGCTTGGTCACAGGGCGTTTTATTACTTGCTCCTCTGATCGACTGTGCTACTATTAAAACAGATGGTTTGCCTCGGTATCTATAAATCGATAAGGAGAATTCATGAAGCTTCACATCATCGTACTCGTGTCCGTCGTCACTGTCCTGCCCGCCTTAGCCCAGCAACCAGACTTTGCCGGCATGGCCCGGGCCCTAGAGGGCATCTCGTCGGCCAATGTGTCCAATGCGGCAAGCGTCGTCAACTTCCGGGAACTCAAGAAGCTGCTGCCCGCCACGGCCGCTGGCCTCAACCGCACCCGTGCGGAAGGGCAGAAGCAAAGCACCATGGGTATCACGATTTCCTACGCCGAGGCCCAGTATGAGAAGGAGGAGTCGTCCATTTCCGTCAAGATCACCGACACCACCGGCACCGGCATCATGGCTATGGGGGCTGCCGCCATCGCCATGTCCGAAATCGACAAGGAAACTGACGACGGGTTTGAGCGTACTGCGACGCTGCAGGGGTTCAAGGGCCTGGAAAAGTACAATTCCAGCGATAAATCCGGTGAAATTCAGGTATGGGTCGGCGCACGGTTTATGGTGGAGGTTACCGGCAACGGGGTCTCCTTTGAGAGCCTGAGCAAGACGCTCGCCGCCATCGACCTCAAAGCACTCGCCGCCATCAAGCCAGAGTAAGCAAGTTGCGCGCTGGCACATTGATTGTGCCCGCAGTGAAGGAGTGAATTAGAAAAGTCATCTCCTCGACACCCATTATTCCCTGCCGAGCACCATCAACTCCAGCAGGCCTCCAGAATCCTCGGCTTCTCCGTCTGGCCCCTGAAAATGACCTTGATGGTGTCGCCGTCTGTGACAGGGGAGCAAAGATGGAGTCGCTCGGCGGTCGGCTTACTCCGGGGCAGCGAGCCTACAACTCGCCAGACCGTTTTAGCAGCGCGCGGCGCAACTCCAGTGAAAGACGGTAACCGGCATGCGTGAGTGCTTCCAGATGCGGGCGTATTTCGGGTATGATGTGCTGCGCTTTGGCCTTGAGCAGGACCGCACCTGATCCGAAAACATGAACGCCCTCGCTTCGGGCTGCGATTCGACCACGGTTTTCATCAATCAGCAGCGATCCGCCCATCTGTCTGGCCAGCGTGATGGCCGCCGCTTCACCCCGATCCACGGCGGCATGCAGGTATTGCGGAATATCGCGAACCGGAACCACCTTCAACCAACCCTGCCTAGAAGCTTCGTGAAGCGCTCTTGCCCCTGGCATCTCGCTGCCAAGACGAAGTTCCTCGGCAACAGCATCCGGAACCAGCACAGTACCAAAGAGCGTTCTTAGCCATGGCAACGCACCGATAACGGCCAGCCCGATCATAGGACCGGCATCAGCCACCACAACCTGGGGCGCGGTCCGTTTCAACCCAGTCCCCCCAGCTCCGCCTCCAGCTCTTCCGCCGGATAGGCAACGACATCCACTCCTGATGCGGCCAGCACATTCAGGAATGTCTCGATGGGTAAATCGGCCAATCTGGCCGCCTCGGATAAGGTCAGCAGTTGTTGAGCGAACAAGCTCACCGCCATATGCCGATGGAGCCCCAGTTCCAGAAGCCGTGTGTCGAAAGGCACCGCAAGCGCAGCAGGATGACCGTGCTTAGTGATGATGGACAACCTGCCCTCCTGCGCGTCCTTGAGCAGGACGCCCGAACGGTTACGCAGATCACGGGCTGAAAAAACATCCAGAGTTTTCATGAGGAAGAAACCTTCTCTTTAAAATGTGCCATCAAATCGTCGCACAAATACAAAACTCGATCAAGACAAAATCCACAATCCTTGGCTTCTCCGTCTGGCCGCTGAAAAATGACCTTGACGGTGTCGCCGTCTGTGACATGGGAGTAAATCTCCAACCGGGGTTGACTTTATAAACTAGTCTGTTAGTCTAGTCTTGTGAAAACGGAAACGATAGGGGCTTTTGAGGCCAAGACGCATTTTTCCCAGCTTCTGGAGCGAGTTCAGCAGGGAACGGTGTTTATCGTGACGCGCCGGGGAACGCCCGTCGCCCAACTCGGCCCGAGTGAGCAGCACGCCTGCCGTCCGGTTTTCGGAAGCGCAAGGGGGCAGGTACGCATCCGTGAGGATTTTGACGAGCCGCTCGCCGACATGGCGGAGTACTCGTTGTGAATCTGCTGGTCGATACCCACGCCATGCTTTGGTTCGTAGCCGGCGACGAACGGCTTAGCCCGAAGGCCAGGCAGGCCATCGAGTCTCCGGGCGCGACAATCTATATCAGCATCGCGTCATGGTGGGAAATGGCGATCAAATGCAGTCTCGACAAACTCCAACTTGCGAAACCGATTGAACAGTTTATGGCCGAGCGCGTCGAAGAGGGATTCCGGGTGCTTTCGGTCGAAATGCGGCATCTGCCTGCCTTGGTTGCACTTCCATTCCACCATCGCGATCCTTTTGACCGGCTGATTATCTGCCAGGCCATGCTTGAGCGTATGCCTGTATGCACGAGCGACAGTCAATTCGCCGCCTATGATATCGAACGAATCTGGTAGAACACCTGCCGAGTGCCATCGCCTCCAGCACGTATCCGGAATCCTTGGCTTCTGGCAAGAGCAGTATACCGAAACGCAGCTCACCAAGTTTAACCGGATCAACAGCCAGGAGCCGTTCGTGTTGCCGCAGCCATGCAAGAACCTTCGGATTTTGCTTCAATTCTCATTATGGGGGCAGAGAGGTCGGTGGACGACTTATGTTGCGCGCAACATAAATCCTCCACCCGAATCCTTAGCGAACGCTCGCTGCCCACCGATCTTGTGTCGGTGGAAGCCAA
>CAZGBW010000088.1:0-8607 GCA_964523995.1 uncultured Victivallales bacterium
GGAACTGCTGCTGGAAGGCCGCCCCCTGCATGGTCTCTCGTGGAAGCTCGGGGTGTTCCAGCAGGCGACCCGCGATACGGTGGACTGGGTGCGCACCAGTGAGGATTCGCCGCGTTGGGAAGCGCTGAACATCGGCACGGTGGAGGCGGTCGGCGCGGAGGCGGGGCTTGTCTGGAGGACGGAGGCCGGCAGTCGTCTGGCGGCGCAATACACCGGGATGACCAAGGACGAGGACACGGATCTGTACTCGAGCCGGTACGCGCTGGATTATGCCGAGCATCTGCTCCAGTTCTCGGGCTATCTGGCCTTGGGATCGCGCCTGGGGGTGGAACTGGTGCAGCACGTGCGCCAGCAGGCGGAGAACCGCCTGCGCGGCAGTTCGGACACCGGTTACGATGCCAGCCTGGCGCTGCATGCGGCCGTGCTGAAGTCCCCGCGCTTGCAGGTCACCCTGGCGGTGAACAACCTGTGGGATGATGATTTCGAGGTCTTCCCGGCGCAGGCGACGGTGTCGCCGCAGCGTTTCTCGGCTGGCATGACGATGGACTGGTAGCCGCCGTCAGGGTCGGTTGACGCGCTCGAGCAGCCGATCGAAGATCTCGCGGTATTCCGGACGGCTGGTCAGGATGAGCTTTTTCCGGAAGCCGATGGCGGCCAGGACCGCCAGCTCGTGCGGCGGCGGGTTTTTCTTCGGGTCCTGCTGGCGATCGAACAAGCCGGCGTCCACCAGGCGCTGGAACACGGCCGTGGTTTCCTCCGCGGAGAGGAAGGCGTGGTCGCGACGGATATCCTGCCAATCGGGGTTCTCGGATTGTTTCCAGAATCCGTCGTGGACCCGTTCGCTGGCCCCGGTGGTGATTTCCAGGAAGCCGCCGCCGGAGAGGTCCAGGCGGATCGTCTCGGGTTTCCCGTCTGCCGGCGATGGCCGGGAGATCCGGAACTGGGCGTAGTCCAGTGGCGAGGGGTTGGCGGGGAATCGGACTTCATTCAGCGAGGCGCAGCCGGCGGCGAGGGCTGCCGCGAGGGCGATCGCCAGTGCCGGGACGTTGTGGAGCGGTATTTTCTTCTTCATGGCACGGGATGGTAGACTCCGGCGTGGGAGGTGTCAGTCAAAAACGAAGGTCCGCTTCGGTGACCGGTGAGGAAAACTTGACAATAAAATGCGCTGGAGTGCATAGTCTGGCCTGTTTGCGGCAGCGGTTTCCATCCAAGAAGGAACTCTTTATGATTCGTGCGAAAGTGATCGGCGCCAGCGGGTATGGCGGGGTTGGCATCATTGAGCTTCTGGTGCGTCATCCGGAGGTGACCATCGGCTCCCTGGTCGCGGTGGAGAATGTCGGGACGCGTATCAGCGACCTGTATCCGCACTTGAAGGGGTTCTGCGATCTGCCGATTTCGCCGCCGGACCGTTTTGAGGACGGGTTCGACGTCACCTTCATGGCGACGCCGGACCGTGTCGGGATGAAGCTGGCTGCTGCCGAGCTGGCTGCCGGTGCCAGGGTGATCGACTACAGCGGTGACTTCCGGTTCAATACCGCCGCCGCCTATGCCGCCTATGCCGTGCGGATCGGCCTGGATCCCGAGCACCTCAGCCCGGCGCTGCTGGGGCAGTCGGTATACGGCCTGGCCGAGCTGCACCGCCGGGAACTCAAGCCGGGAACCTCGCTGGTCGGCAACCCCGGCTGTTTCGCCGTCAGTTGCATTCTCGGGCTTGCGCCCGCGGTGAAATTCGGCATGGTCCGGCATGACAGCATCATCTGCGACTGCAAGACCGGCGTCTCGGGGGCTGGCAAGAAGTTGAACGCCTCGTTTCATTTTCCCGCCCGTTACGAGCAGATGAACGCCTATCGCCTGAGCGGTCACCAGCATGTCTGTGAAGTCGAGCGCGAACTGGGTCTCCTTGCCGGCAATACGGACCTGAAGGTCACCTTCACCGCGCAGGTGGTCCCGGTCTGCCGCGGGATCATGTCCACGCTATACGGCACGCTGGACCGGAGGCTGTCCGAGGCGGACGTGCTGGCCCGGTACCAGGAGTTCTACGCCGATTCGCCATTTGTCCGTGTCCTTGAAAGCACGGCCCCTGTCGGCACCATGCACGTGCGCGGCACGAACTACTGCAATCTGGTCATCAGCGTGGATGAGCGGACCGGCCGCTTGCGGGTGGTGTCCTACATTGACAACCTGGTCAAGGGCCAGGCCGGATCGGCGCTCCAGAACATGAACCTGCTTTTTGGCCTGGACGAGACCGCTGGCATGAACGGTCCGGGGATGTATCCATGAGTGTATCACGCGTGAACCCAAACAATAAAAGGAGCGAGGACATGAGCCCACAGGACCAGATCCGTACGACCATCGGTGAGGACGTCGAGATCACCGGCAACATCAAATGCGAAAGCGGCATCCAGATCAACGGGAAGCTTAACGGCGATCTGACCTGCGCCGGGACGGCGCAAATCGGCGCCGCCTGCTCGGTGAAGGGGAATATGACCCTTGACACGGTCTCGATCATGGGACAGGTCAACGGCAACATCACCGCCAGGGACAAGATCGAGTTGAAGTCATCCGCCAAGCTTCACGGCGACATCCGCGCCAAGCGGCTGACGGTCGAGGACGGTGTCACCTTCGTCGGCAAGGTGGAAGTGAATCCGTCCGGTGCCGGAAGCGCAAAGCTGCCGCAGGAGCCGAAACAGCCTGCGGCGGTCCTCGATGACGAGCCGGAACCGGCCAAGGAGGCTCCCGAGAGCCAGCTCAAAAGTATCTTCCGTCGCTAAGTCGGAATCCGCCGCGCCGTCCTGACCGGGATTGCGCGGGCCTGCCGCTGCCGGGACCTGATCCGCCCGCCGCCGCAGAGGGACTTTTGGAGTTGGCCATGCCGCGTCCAGACCATAACGGGATGATAGACGGCTATACGTCGGTGCAGGCGATCCGTCGTCTTGACGGGAAGCAGAACCGCGTTCGTCCGCCGCAGGAGGATACTGCCTCCGACGGGAGCGGCGGTCCGCCGCCGGATGCCGTCCCGAAAGCCGGATCGTTCGGGCATACGGCCCTGCCGACGCGCCATGAGCTGATCTGCTACTCCTGCGGTTATGTGTTCGTGCTGACCGGGCGGCTGGAGAAAGTGCTCTGCCCGAAGTGCAAGACGCGGCTCGAGACCGGGGACAAGCATATTGACGAGGCCTGGAGCGGCACCCTCAAGACCGTGGGGCGCGTTTACATCAACAGCGGGGCCGTGGTCACCTCCTCCCGCATCATCGCCACCGATATCCGGGTCTCCGGTGTCTGCCGCAATACCCGTCTCGAGCCGACCCGCCATCTGGAGCTCGATACCGGGGCCCAGGTGGAGCTGGACAAGCTCGGCGGGGTGCGCATCGTGATCATCGAGGATGCAAAGCTGATGCTGGACGGGCCGCTCCGCTGCCGGTCGCTGGAGGTCCGCGGCGAGCTGCAGGCGGATGCCCGTCCGGCGGAACTGGCCGTGCTTCATCCGTCGTCCATGTTCCGCGGCACGCTTCATTCGCCACGCCTGGTGGTTCACGAGGGGGCCGGCATCAAGGCGTTTCTGCACATTTCCCAGCCGGAGGCCGCCGCGCCCCCTGTGCCAGTGAGCACAACGGAGAGTGTATAAAATGCGTATTGTCAATTCCGTGGCCCCGATCCGTATCTGTGATCTCGGGGGCTGGACCGATACCTGGTTTGCCGGGAACGGGCGTGTGCTGAATATCGCGGTCTATCCCTATGTGCAGTGCCAGATGGCGGTCCGCCGCCGGCGAGCCAGCCGGAACCGGGTGACGATTTTCGCGGAGAACTACGGCGACCGTTACAGCATCGACCCCGCCTCGATCGTGTACGACAAGCATCCGCTGCTGGAGGCGGCGGTGGCGGCGATGCACATCCCGGATGATCAGCAGATTGAGGTCAGCCTGTATTCAGAAGCGCCCGGGGGGTGTTCGACGGGTACCTCCGCCGCCGTCTCGGTGGCCCTGATCGGGGCCCTGGATCAACTCACCCCGGGTCGGATGACCCCCGGCGAGGTGGCCGCCAAGGCGCATGAGGTCGAGACGAAGTACCTCGGCTTGCAGTGCGGCATCCAGGATCAGCTTGCCTCCGCCTATGGCGGCATCTGCTACATTGAGATGACCGATTATCCGGCGGCCCGTGTCTCGCATGTGGAAGTGCCCAACGCGATGTGGTGGGAGCTGGAGGCGCGGCTTAGCCTGTTCTTCCTCGGGAAGACGCACACCTCTTCCTCCGTGCATCAGCGCGTGATCGCGGACCTGGAGGGCGGCGGATCGGGGGATCCGCGGATCGAGGCCCTTCGCCAGCCGCCGCTGAAAGGGAAGAACGCGCTTTACGACGGGGATCTGGAGGCGTTTGGCGCGGCCATGGTCGAGAACACCGCCGCGCAGGAGGCCCTGCATCCCTCGCTGGTGTCCGCGCACGCGCGGGCCATCATCGAAACCGCCCGCCAGCATGGTGCGCTGGGATGGAAAATCAACGGTGCCGGTGGCGAAGGCGGCTCGGTGACGGTGCTTGCCGACGGCACCCGCAGTCGCCAGCGCGAGATGATCCGGGCTATCGAGGCGATAGACCCCGGCATCCGGCATATCCCGGTCTACCTCAGCCGGCAGGGGCTGCGGGTGTGGGAAAGCCGCTAGGGGGTTCGCGAGTCGCCGCCGCCCGATGGCAGGCGGAGCATCTCGCGGGCGTGGCGGAGGGTGACGCTCGTCAGGTCCTTGCCGCCGAGCATGCGGGCGATTTCCTCGGCCCGCGCCTCTCCCTCCGCCTGCTGGATGGACGCTCTCGTCCGCCCGTCCTGCACCGCCTTTGACACCACGAAATGGGTGTTGCCGTGGATGGCGACCTGCGGAAGGTGGGTGATGCAGATGACCTGGTGCGAGGATGCCACGGCAGCCAGCTTGCGCCCGACCGCGTTACCCATCTCTCCGCCGAGATTGGCGTCAATCTCGTCGAACACCAGCACGGGAATCCGGTCGTGTTCCGCGAGCACGGCCTTGACCGCCAGCATCACCCTTGAAATCTCGCCGCTGGAGGCGATATCCTTGAGCGAGCGCAGGGGTTCGCCGACATTCGGGGCAAACCCGAAATCAATCGCATCCATACCATCGGGGCCGGGGGCGGGGGCCGGATTGACGGCAATCGTGAACCGGGCGTGGGCGAAGCCGAGGTCGCGGAGCTGGCCGGTAATGGTTTTCGCCAGCGCGGCCGCGCCAGCGGTCCGGGCGGTGGTCAGGGCGCGTCCGGCTTTCTCCAGGAGCTGCCGGGCGGCGGATATCCGGGTATCCAGTTCGGCGATCCGAGCCCCGCGGCTGGCGAGATCGCTGTGCTGCTGCCGGGTCTTTTCCAGGAAGGCCAGCATGGCCGGGATATCCGCGCCGTATTTGCGTTTCAGCCTCTGCAGCAGCGCCATCCGGTCTTCCAGCCACAGCAGGCGCTCCGGATCGGCCTCCGTGCGCCGGGCGGCGTTGCCGACGTCGGCGGCGAGTTCCTTGATCTGGATGGCGATGGATTCGATTTCCGTCTGCCAGTCGCCACCTTCGGGAAGCAGCGCCGCCAGTTCGGGGATAGAGCGGCGGGTGATCGTCAGCGCATTGAACGCCGAGGCCTCGTCCTCGAGAAGGGCGTTGGCGATGATCCCCGCCAGTTCGAGAATGCGGGCGGCATTGGCGATGCGCGTGTGCTCCTGGCGCAGGTCCTCCTCGCTGGTGTTCTCCAGGTCGGCCTCCTCGAGTTCCCGGATCTGGAACGTGAGCAGATCCAACCGGGCGGCGGTATCCTGGTCCGGCCCGTCCAGCAGCTTGCGGGCGGCCTGCAGCGCCAGGAGGGCTCGATACGTCTCCGCATAGGAGCCGCACTCCTTGTCAAGACGCCCGTAGGCGTCGAGCACCTCGCGCTGGAAGGCGGAATCCAGCAGCGATTGGTGCTCGTGCGGTCCGTGCATGTCCACCAGCAGCGTGCCGAGACGCTTGAGGATCAGCAGTGTTGCCGGCGCATCGTTGACGACGATCCGGCCGGCGCCGGCGGCGGCGATCACGCGGCGGATGATCAGGGCCCCGTCCTCGCAGCCGCCGATCCCGGCCTCCTCGAGCACTGCGTCCAGGGCCGCGGTATCGTGCAGGGAGAAGGCGGCCTCGACCTGGCACTGCGCCTCGCCCGCGCGAATCACGGATTTATCCGCCCGCCCGCCGAGAACAAGATCCAGGGCGTCCGCCAGCATGGATTTGCCCGCGCCGGTTTCACCGGTGATCACATTCAGGCCGGGGTGGAACTCGATCTGGACCTGGTCAACAATGGCAAGATTTCGGATGCGCAGATTTGAAAGCATGGGCGGATCATACAATGGGAGGCTTTCCCGCGCAAAGCGGAAAATGAGCACAACGGGGTAAAAAACGTGCAATGCGGCTTGCGGAAGGCGATGGATTGGCTAGAATGCGGCATGCATTCCATGAATAAGCGCGTTTTCAGGACCGTCACCGGGCTTCACCTGGTGCTGCTGGTCGTGTTGATGACCTGGGGGGTCGTATCGCGCTGGCTGACGCCGGAACCGACGCTTACCATTCCGGTCGAGTTCATCGTGGATGTCACCCCCCCCATGCCGGATGCCGGCATTGCGGAGGACGCCGTTCCGGAGCAGGAGCCAGCACCGGAGCCAGCACCGGAGCCGGAGCCTGAACCGGACCCGATTCCTGAACTGGTTCCCGAGCCACCGAAGCCGGAGCCACCGAAGCCCGAGCCGCCGAACCCGGAACCGCCAAAACCTCCGAAGCCGTCGATCGAGGTCAGCCGGACCCGCGTGACCCGTACCGTTGGCGATGCCGCCCGGAAACCCAATCCCCTGAGCGAGGTGGAGATCCGGCGGCTTCTGGCGCTGGGGGCGACCGCGGGCGACCGGACCTCCATACCGGATGAGGATTCCCGAGGACTGGCGCTGATCAAAACCACACTGGACAAGCTATGGCAGAAGCCGTCCAAGGCGGCGGCCGGGGATGCGGAATCGTTTTTGCGCCTCTGGATCGAGCCGGATGGGAGTGTCGGCAAAGCCGAGCTCTCGCGCCGCTCCGGCAATGCCGAGCTGGATGCCTCGGTCGAAGCCGTCGGGCTGCAGGTGCGCCGTATTCACGGGTTGACGTCGGATTTTATCCAGCGTCGCTCGCCGGTCACGGTCTCCTTCACATTGCAATAGGCGGCGATTTCAAACTTGACGAAAGCCTCCGCAGGCACCTATTATCCCTGCCCCGGAGACAGAGCGGGGGCGGTGGTGCCGACGGTTTCGACAGTACAGGGGTAGTTGACGCTTGGAATGAGTAATAAATACGCCATACTTGGAGACATCCACGCGAATCTGGAAGCGCTGAACGCGGTTCTGGAAGACGCCAAGAGCAACGGGGTGGACACGTATGTCTGCGTCGGGGATATTGTCGGCTACAATGCCAATCCGGCGGAGTGTCTCGATAAGATCCGCGAAATATGCGTGGCCGTGGTTCGTGGCAATCACGACCATTACGTGGCGTATGACGAGTGCCTGGAGGATTTCCACCCGCTCGCGGCCAATGTGATCGACTGGACCCGCCGTCAACTCTCGCGTGAGCAGATCCAGTATCTTCGGAATCTGCGGTTGTCGCGGATGGTGGATGGGTTCACGATTGTCCACAGTACGCTCGACATGCCCGAGAAGTGGGGTTATGTCATTGATTCGCTGGATGCCGATGCCAATTTCAACTACCAGACGTCGTCGGTTTGTTTTCACGGGCATACGCATGTGCCGGTGGTCTTTGAGCGGCAGGGGCGGGTTGTGCGGAGCAGTTTCACGACCTTTCGCACGACGCTGGGGCGGAAATGCTTCGTGAATACCGGCAGCGTCGGCCAGCCGCGCGACGGGGATCCGCGGGCCTCCTATCTGATCTACGAGCCGGCGGCTAGGCGGATTGACCTGCGGCGGGTTGCCTACGATTTCGAGGCCACGCAGCGCAAGATCATCGAGGCGGGACTTCCGGAGCGGCTCGCTCGCCGGCTGGAGAACGGCAAGTAGGCGTGCGCGCGGGGTCTGTTTGACGTGATGGCGTGCGGGCTTTCAAGCAATCAGGCGGCATAGGCCTTGCTGGCCAGGTCCGGGGAAATCCCGTGGCGGCGGGTGATCATCTGCCGTTTCAGCCGCTGCAACCCCTGCAGGCATATCTGCCGGCAGCGTTCGCTGGAGATGTCGAACATCAGGGAGATATCCTTCAGCGTCGGCGATTTCTCGTTGAAATAGAGCATCGAGATAATCTGCCGGGTGCGCGGGGCCAGGCAGTCCATCTCCCGGAGCAGGAACGCTCGCAGGTCGTTGCCTTCCGCCTCTTCATCCGGGCAGATCGTATTCTCGCTGGCGATGAATTCATTCCAACTGCTGTCGGGGCCTTCGAAGGGGAGATCCTCAAGCATGCAGACGCCAGTGGTTGCGCTGAATTTGATCAGTGCCAGGGCTTCCTCGCTGATGTCCATCCGATCGCGGAGATCAGAGTCCGTCAAAACGTTCCCGTTCTCGCGCTGCAGGGTCTCGATTTCCGACCAGTAGCCGAAATGGTGTTCCGGGATATGGATGAAGCGGGC
>CAZGBW010000089.1:0-8458 GCA_964523995.1 uncultured Victivallales bacterium
GGGTTTGTCACGGTACGCTGCCAGAGCCGCCTTGTACTTGTCCGGCACCGGCAACCGCAGTCCGCCGACACCCTCGAACGTCAGGTTGCCCTGACCCCCGCGAATATCCCCCTCAAAGATATTCATGGGCGGCATCCCGATGAACCCGGCCACGAAGCGGTTGGCGGGGCCGTCATACAGGCTGATCGGATCGGCCACCTGCTGGATCAACCCGCCCTTCATTACCACGATCCGCTGCCCCATGGTCATCGCCTCAACCTGATCATGGGTTACGTAAATCATGGTCGTGCCCAGTTGATTGTGCAGCCGGCTGATCTCCACGCGCATCTGCACCCGCATCTTGGCGTCGAGGTTGGAGAGCGGTTCGTCGAACAGGAACACCGCTGGTTTGCGCACGATGGCGCGGCCCACCGCCACGCGCTGCCGCTGCCCGCCGGACAGCGCCTTGGGACGCCGTTCCAGCAGCTCGCCGATGCCGAGAATGCGGGCCGCTTCCTGTACGCGGGACTCAATTTCCTTCTTGGGGAACTTGCGCAACTTCAGTCCAAACGCCATGTTTTCGCGCACTGTCATATGCGGGTACAGGGCATAGTTCTGGAAGACCATGGCGATATCCCGGTCCTTGGGCGGAACGTCATTGACCACGCGGTCGCCGATCTTGATGATCCCGCCCGAAATTTCCTCCAGTCCCGCTACCATGCGCAACGTGGTGGACTTTCCGCAGCCCGATGGTCCAACCAGGACCACGAATTCGCCATCCTTGATTTCCAGATTGAAATCGTCCACGGCCTTGACGTTGCCGGGGTAGATCTTATCGACGCGTTCCAGGGTGACTTTCGCCATAATTCCGCCTAACCTTTCACCGCGCCCTCGGTCAAGCCGCGGACAAATAGTTTCATCGAAAACACAAACAACAGGATGATGGGGATGCTGGCGAGGGCGTAGCCGGCCATCAGCGGTCCCCAGAACTTAAGATACTCCCCGGCCATCCGTAACAACTGCACCATCACCGGAAGCCGCGTATGGTCGCGCATCACGATCAACGGCAGCACGAACTCGTTCCAGGCGGCCACGAACTGCATGACGCCGACCGTGCCCAAAATAGGTCCCGAAAGGGGGAGCACCACGTTCCTGAGTTGCTGGAAGTGGCTGGCGCCGTCGATCTCGGCCGCCTCATAGAGATCGCCGGGAATATCCGCCACGAAGTTGCGCAGCACAAAGACCGCGAAGACCTGGCCGGAGGCTGCGCCCACGAGAATCAGCGCCGCGAGTGTATTGAGCAGGTTCAGGTCGCGCAACAGCCGGAAGAGCGGAACGAGGTTGGCGATCATGGGCATCATCATCAGAATCAGGATGGCATTCCAGAAGAAGTCCGAGAGGGGCATCTTCTGCCGGGCAAAGAAGTAGGCCGCGCACAAAGCCAGGCATAGGGTCAGAACCGTGACGCTCGTGGAGATGAACACGCTGTTGGCGACGGTGGGCATGACCAACCGCCAGGCCTCCGCCCAGTTCTCGGGATGGAAGGGGGCGGTCAGCGCGGCCGGGGCCGCATAGAATTGCGTGTTGGTCTTGAAACTGACCACCAGCATCAGATAGAGCGGCAGAAAGGCGAAGGCCAGGACAGTCCAGATGGTCAGGTGTTTGTTGAACCGCAACACCCCCGCGCCGACGCGGTTGAGCGATCGATAGACCGGGCTACTGCGTCGTTCGCGCGACCGGCGGGCGCGGGCGTCAGTTTGTGCTGACTCAGCCGCCGTCACGGCGCGCGGAGCGGCCGGTGCGCGCCGTGACCGGAACCCCGCGCGATCCGGGTTCATCAACCACGTCAACAGCTTTTGCAGCGCGATCACAATCACCGTCAGGATAATGCCCACCGCGCAGGCATAACCCATCTCCTGTTCGACGAACGCTTTGCGGATCATAAACAGGGCAGGTACCGTGGCCTTGCCACCCGGCCCACCGAACATCCCCGCCAGGGCCATGACCATGCCGGCATCCTTGATGGTGTCGATGATGACGAACACCAGGAGGAGGTAGATCGAGCCCATGATCAACGGCAACTCGATCCTGGTGAACTTCGTCCACCAATTCACACCGTCAATATCCGCGGCCTCATAAACATCCTTGCCAATGCTCTGGAGTTTGGCGAGATGCGTCAAGACGGCAAACGAGCCCACCCAGGGGAAGCCCCACACCACGCAGGCCACGAGAATCAGGCGCGGATCACCCAACCAGGCGGGCGACTGGCCGGGCACAAAGATCCCGCCCCAGTTGAAGAACTTATCCATATGCGTGAGCACATCGAACAGTCCGGTCGAATACAGGAAGCGGTTCAGGTAGCCTGAGGTCGCCTCGAAGAAGAATGAACGCCAGATCAGCACGACCACCAAGCCGGGGATCACCATGGGAATGACGAACAGGGTCCGGTAGATGAACTGCATCCGCACACTTCGGCAGCGATGAATGCACACCGCCACCAGCAGCGCCGGGATCATCTTCACCACATTCCAGCCCCCCAGCAGGAAGGCGACCTTGAACGATACCCAAAACTCAGTGGATTGGAGGAGACTGACGTAATTCTGAAACCCCACATACTCGGAAATGTCCGCGCCGTTCCAGCGGAAGAAACTGTGGAACATGCCGCTCGCGGCCGGGTAGTAAAGGAACAGCCCGATGAGAACCAGCGTTGGGAGGACGAAAAGGTAAATCTCCCAATGGTGCTTGATCTCCCGCCATTTGATATCGCGTCCCGCCATGGTTAGTTGGCCTCCTTCGACTTCAGGCGCTCTCGGACCCTGGCGAGCGCTTCAGGGGTGAACTCATAGGGCCCAACCGCATTGGTTACAGTACCTTCATTAAGCTTTCTTTGCAGCAACGCCGCGCCCAATCCCCGGGTCAGCAGGCGGCTGCTCGTCATCTGGCGATACTTCACTTGAAGCGACTGCGCCTCCAGGCCCTTGGCCGTCATCAACCGTGCGCGGAAACCGGCCAGGAATTGCTCGTCGCGGGCCATTCCGCGACGCCCGTTGCGCCGCAACTCCTCGTACTCCCGCTGTCCGTGTTTCAGGTAGAAGGGTGCGAATTCATTAGCCAATTGCTCATATCCGATCTGATGAACTTGAAACAGGGAGATGAGTTGCTGCCATTTGATGATCGTTTCACCGCCGAGCGTGACGGGCATGGCGCCGTAGATACCTTCAAGGTGCGGTTCGAAAGCGCGCAGGAGCGGCGAAAGACTGGTTCCCTCGATGGCGGGAATCCAGCCGATAATGCGGTTCAGTTCCTGGTTTCCGCGCTGACTGCCGACAAATTGAAGGAAATCCAGCGCCACCTCCGGGTGCTTGCACGTGCGCGTGATGGCAAACGGAAACTGTGACGAGGGTCGCTCGTAGACCGGTCCCTCGACAATACCGCCAAACTCGGGATCATCCCGGGTCGGCATCGGAAACTCCATGACGCCCACCTCAAATACACCCCGCGCCTGCTCCTGCAGGCTTCCCGCATCCCACGTGCCCGTGGTGATAAACACCGCGCGCTGTTGGGCGAACAGGAATACGGCCTCGTCGCGACCCAGGCCCGTGAAGCCCGCCTGCATCTGCTCCGTCAACTCCCTCAGCATGCGGAATTTAGCCGCATAGGGCGGAAAATCGAAGCCGATCCGGTCGGTCTTGAATCCGACGAAAAGTTCATCGTTGCCGACGGCGCCATCGCGGTTGAAGTCCACGCGCCGCACCGCACCGTAGGTGAGCGGATCGCACATGAAACCGTCCCACATCCCCACATGATAAGCCGATCCTGCGATGGGCGTGTACGGTCTGCCACGGTCGTCCTTCCGGCTCTTGATGGTCTCGCAGGCACGCAGGAACTCCCGGTAATTTCCGGGGGCCTTATCCAGGCCGGTCAGTTTCTTCAGCAAGTCCTTGTTGCAGAAGGCCCTGATTCCGAATTGTGCGAGCGGCACGAGCATGTACTCCTGCAACTCCTCGACGTAACTGTTGCGCATGCCATCCTTGTACGTCTTCCGCCAGGGCACCCCTTCCAGGTCCGTGCCGCGGTTGTAGGGGTTCGGTTGATTCACGGAGGCGGTCAGCGGCAGGAAGTAGCGACTGTGGAACCCGAGCAAAACATTATACGGCAGTCCCAAGCCGACCTCCATCATGTCCGGGGCCGTTCCGCCCATGAGTTGCGTCGTCATCCATTGCCCGTACGTCCCCTCGGGTATCGCATCCTGGATGATGTAAACCCCCGGGTGAAGTTTGCGGTATTCCTGCGCCATCCGGTCGAAGGCCTCGCGCACGCCCGCCTCCAATTGCCAGTGACCGATACGTAAAACGACTTTGGCATCCGCCGGCGCCTGCGTCTGCCGGGACATCAGAATCGCCACCACCGACCAGAGGAACGTGGCGCTGACCACCAGGAGGGCGGAGTAAGTTCGGAGGAAGTGCCAGGCCTTGGCAATCCGCGACGCTTTGGGCGTTGGATGTTGAGTGTTGGCCATTGGATTTTCTTCGTTCATTTCCCCTTTTCATCCTGACTTCTGACTTCTGACTCCTGCCTCCTGAGTCCATCCTCCACCTCATCCATCCGCTTCAATTCCTGTTTCGCCAGGAAGACCCGTTGCTCCTTCGGATACTCGGCGATCAGTTTGCGGTAGTACTCGCGGGCCAGCGCGAAGTCGCCGAGATCGAACTCCGCCACCGTGGCCAACTGCCAGTAGATGGCGGAGAGGTCCTGTAGCGGATTGAGCGGATCGATCTCGGCGGCCTTCGAGGCATGAAGGAGCGCCGCCAACCGCTTGTCAGGCAGATCGAGGACCGTGCAGCAATGCGCGACCAGCCCATAGGCTGAACTGAGCCACGGGCTCTTCGGGTGGATCTCGATGAACCGTTCCAGGGCCGCAAGCACCTCGCGGGTCAGGTTCACATCTGGAGTTTCGAGTCGGGCCGCCTGCTGGAAGAGAAACGCTTCCTCTCCGGCGGAATGGAAGGGAAATCGGTCGATCACGTCTTGGTACGCCAACACCTGCGCGTTCAATTCGGGGGATTCCCCGGCGACCGGCATAGCCTTCATCCGCGCCAGCGCCAGCCAACTCCAAGCCGCCAGATCGTTCGTGGGCGCCAAGGCAATGACCTGCCGGAACAATTGGGCCGCCCGGTCTGTATCCTCTCCGGGCCGACGCAGATTCCAGGTCGTCGCCAAACCGTACAACGCGCCCAGATGCTCCGGTCCCCCCTGCGGCGCTTTCTTCATCGCAGCTTCAAAGTCTCTGGTTGCAAGGCTGAATTCCCCCAGCCGGTAGTTGTTCCATCCCGAGAGAATCAGCGTTTCAGGACGTCCGGTTTCCTGATGCTTCGCACAGCCCAGGAGAACCAGCGCCGCCACGAGTACCCCTGGCAGACCCACCCGCTTCAATGCGTTCCGGACGCTATCCGTTCGCCTTCGGCGGTCGAGGCCAACCGCCCTCCAAATAGTTGCACCGACACGTGTCCGCATTGCGTCCTGATTCATTTCGGAAACTCCGGAAAAATGTCCGCCCCGCCGATGACCCGGCTGATATCCTGATCCGGATCGCCGTCGAGTTCAAGTTTGACGACGCCGACCCGGTCGTCAGGCGATTTTGACGGCAACCCGGAAAGGATGGTCTGGTTCCCCTTCTTCTTGACCCCAAGCCCCTGTCCCGTTGTCAGCAACGTTGCGGTTCGGATGCGGTTCGTCAGCCCGCCCAGTACCAGTTCGCAGCCGGGATATTTCTGAAGATGAAGATACATCGTATTGCCACGGACCGTCGTCGGCCCCCACAGATTCCACATCAGGTTATGCCGGCGCGAACCGTAGATGCTCTCGCCATGCACGCGCAACCAGGCGCCTACCCGGCGGAGAATCCGGGTGCTCTTTTCAGGAATCGCGCCGGCCGGGTCCGGACCGACGTTCAGCAAGAGGTTGCCAGCGCCGCCGGCCACCCCAGCCAGGGTCAACACTACATCCCGGGCGGTCTTGTAGCGATCATCGGCCGGACAGAACCCCCAGCTTTCATTCAGGGTCATGCAGGCTTCCCACATCCTGCCGGCGGCGGAGGCGTGGGCGTTCTGTTCGGGCGTGGCAAAGTCCTCGGTCGTCATGGCCCGGTTGTTGATCAGGAGGTGCGGCTGCAGAGAGCGCGCCATGGCGTTCAGATCCACGGCACGCCATTCGGCAGGACTGTAGCACTGCGGCAGGTCGTACCAGAGGATGTCAATGCGGCCGTAGTCCGTCATCAACTCCCGCACCAGGGCGTGAGTATACTGCATGAACCGTTCGCGGGCCGCGGCATCGCCTTGCCAGCCTCTTGCCCAGTCGGGGTTGTACCAGTCGCCCAGGGAGTAGTAGAGACCAACTTTGAGACCGGCGCCGCGCACAGCCTCCACATATTCGGCGAGCAAGTCCCGCCGGGCTGCGCTACGCGTGGCATTAAAGCGGCAAGTCCGGGAATCCCATAGGCAAAACCCCTCATGGTGCTTGGTCGTCAGCACCATGTACTTCATGCCGGCGTCAACGGCGAGTCGCGCCCAGGCCTTGGGGTTGTACTTGTGCGCCGTAAACCTCCGGGCCAGTCGGGCATACTCTTTCATGCTCCAGCGTTCGCGATTGAAGGCCCACTCGCCGTGGCCAAGCACCGAGTAGAGTCCCCAGTGAATGAACATGCCGAAGCGTGCATCCCGGAACCACGCCATCCTGTCTTCTTCCAATTTGTCCGTCACAACGGCAACCTTTCTCTCAACGTTCCAATTCGACGACAAACACCGGTTGCTCGGCGGCGATGGTGAGCCGGCCGTTTTGCGATGTTCATGCCTTTGTTATCTCCGTTTTTGAAAATGGTCCGACGTTAGACCATAGAACGAGGAGAGTCAACCTGAATCCGGCAGTTCAACTGCTCCGGTTGATAGCGATGTTCGTAAGTTTCTACAAATGAGGCTCTTGCAAAACCCCTCGCTGTGCCCGCTTGAAGCCGGGCATCACGAGGGGTTCTGCAAGTCCCTCTATAATCGATGATTTCCGAGCGGTATTCGGATCGTACGACTTCATCGGGGCCTCCAATTCGCTCTACTATCTGATGCCTGTCGGACCGTCGACATTCAGCGGCAACGGCGACAACGGCGCGGAGCTGAATCTGTCGACTACCAACGGCACTCTGAGCATCTCGACCATCGGCAATACCTTCAGTGACAATGCGGGAGCCGGTTTGCAGATCGGTATGGTTGGCACCAACGGGGCCTCGCTTTATGGCGAGGGTAATGTGATCACAGCAAATAATAGTGGGTTGGTGGTTAATGCCCCGACTGAAGCCGTACTGGACTTTGGTGGCATCGTGTCGCTGGGCCAGAACTCGATCTACGGGAATATGGTATTCGATGCACAGAATAATTCTGCAGCGCAACTCGTTGCGGAGCAAAATTTCTGGAATGCCGATCCGCCGTTGGCCGGACAGTTTGACGGCGACGTGGATTACAACCCTTATCTGGTGGACGATCCGAACGATTGATTCGTGCAGAAAAACAGGGGCGTCCCGTCACCGGGGCGCCCTTTTTATTTGCGAGACATCTTCAACCCCACGCGCAACGGCTCACCACAGGTTCGCCCTCCATTAAAAACGACCGCTATTCCAAAACTGGAGGGCGAGGCTGTGCCGAGCCGTTTCACGCCGAAGGGGTTTGCAAGCCTTGCTTGCACGTCCGGCGGCATGTCTTGCGGTTGAGGCACAGGCGGCAGCGGCTGTCGGCGCAATGGTTGCAGTGCTCGCAGTCCGGACAGTCGTGCTTCTTGGTCACGGCATCGGTTTCCTCGGGAACCCAGACCAGCCCGTCGATCCCGTTTTGTTTGATGAAGGGCATGGCGGGCCTCCCAGCCTTCGGCTCCCTGTGTTGCTGCCGGCGGCGGATGATCGCGCAGCGGGCGAAGAGGACAAAAGCGGCCGTGACCAGTCCGACACCGGCCAGCAGCACGACGTGCGGCAGAACCAGTTCACGCATGAGCTGGCCGGGCGTCACGGTCTTGTAATCCTGGATCCGGTTCAGGAACGCGGAAAGCCGCATCGCAGAACATCCCATCCGCGGCGACGGTCAAGGATTATCTGGAAATCCTGCACGCCTCCTTTGTCACGTTTCCAGTGGCCCCGCTCGACATTTCAAAACGGGTCGCCTTCCCGCGCAAGGATCGCAAGTACTACTTTGTCGATCCCGCATTCCTCGATGCCATCCGGGCCGCGTTCGGTCTTCGCGAGCCGGACGAAGCATCCCTGGCGGAGAGCGCGGTGGCCGTGGCGATGATCCGCCATTTTTCCACGGAATGGGCCCGCTGGGGGCATGTGGATGATTTACATTACTGGCGTTCATCCTCGGGCCGGGAGGTCGATTTCGTGATCGAGCACGACCGCCTGTACCACGGAATCGAGGTGAAATACCAGAATGCCGTGAGTGGTTGG
>CAZGBW010000090.1:0-4966 GCA_964523995.1 uncultured Victivallales bacterium
CTGACAAAAGAGCTGGTTGCCATACCCAGCGAATCGTCCAGCCCGCTGAAAACGGACATTGCCGAGGCCGAGAAGGCGATGGCGGTTAGGCTTCAAGAGCTGTTCCGCGCGGCTGGCGTCGCCAGTTCCCTTCAGGATGTGCTGCCCGGCAGGCAGAATGTGATGGCCCGGTTCCCGCGCCCCGGTGCTCCGCGCCTGATGATTACCGGGCACATGGATACGGTGTCGGCCCGGATGGAAACGCACGGGTTTACCCCGGTTGTCGAGGATGGAAAGCTGTTCGGCCGCGGGGCATGCGATGACAAGGGGCCGCTGGCCGCCGCCATCTGCGCCATCCTGAATCGTCGCGGCGGAACGAGATACGACCTGACCTTTCTCGCCACGGTCGGCGAGGAGGACGGCATGCACGGGGCAAAGGTCTTTGCGCGGGAAACTGCCGGTGACGCCCCTTTTGACCTCATCCTGGCGCTGGAACCGACCCGGCTAAAGCCCATTACCGCGCATAAGGGCGCCTTCCGGTTCAAGATCACAACCGACGGGAAAAGCTGCCATTCGTCCGAACCCTGGAACGGTATCAACGCGATCGACAGGATGATGCCGGTCATCGGGAACCTGAACGCCTACGGGGCATCCCTCTCCACGCGCCATTGTCCGCGAACGGGGTTCCCGACGCTGGCGATCACCCGGATCAACGGCGGCAAAGCCGTTAACATCATTCCGGACGCCTGTGAAATCACGGTGGATATGCGGACCGTTCCGGGTCTTTCCGATCAGGAAATCCAAGAGGCGGTGGCCGGCATATGCGCGGACAACGCGCGGTTGGAGGTTCTCTCCACCTATAGAGCCCTGCGTGGCGAACCCTCTGGTCCGGTCTGGGATGCCTTCGAGGACGCCCTGCGGTCAGCCTCGCTGGATATCCGGCAGGAGTCCGCCAAGTACTGCACCGATTGCTCGTTCCTGCAGACCCTTGGCCCCTGCGTGGTCTGGGGGCCGGGCGATATCGCGCAGGCCCACACGGCCAACGAATTCATCGAACTGTCGCAACTCAACGGCGCCACGGCCGTGCTCGCGGCATTTCTTGGATAAAAGGCGGTCGTTTTTATCCTTGATCTTGTGATGCCATCCTCGCGATAATGGCAAAACCAAGTCTGTAAATGAAAAGGAGATCCCATGGGATGGTTTAATAAATCTTCAAAGAAGGTAGAGACGGAAATTCCGGATGGCCTGTTTGTCGTCTGCGGCAAGTGCAAGGCGCACGTCTACAAGGAGGAATTCGAGAAATCGTTCAAGGTCTGCCCCCAATGCGGATTCCATGACCGGCTTACCGCGCAGGAGCGGCTGGATCTGACGGTGGACGCTGGCACCTTCCGCGAGTTCAACCGGCATATCGGGGCAAACGACCCGCTCAAGTTTGTCGAGGCCAAGGGCAGCTATGCCGACAAGGCCAAGGCGGCCGTCGAGAGCACCGGGATGAACGAGGCGGTCATCACGGGCAGCGGGAATATCGGCGGTATACGTACAGTGCTCGCTGTCATGGACTTCCGTTTTCTCGGCGGCAGTCTGGCCAGTGGCACGGGCGAAAAGATCCTGCTGGCTGCCGAGCATGCGCTGCGCATGAAACGGGCGCTGATCATCTTCTCGGCCTCCGGTGGTGCCCGTATGCACGAAGGCGTCATCGCGCTCATGCAGATGGCGAAAACCTGCGCGGGGATCTCCCGGCTGGACAAGGCGCGCCTGCCCTACATATCGGTCATGACCGACCCGACCTTTGGCGGGGTCTCGGCCAGCTATGCCACCGTCGGCGACATCAATATCGCCGAACCGGGGGCCATGATCGGTTTTGCCGGTCGCCGCGTCATCGAGCAGACCATCAAGCAGAAGCTGCCGGATGATTTCCAGACTGCGGAATACCTTCTCGAACATGGCTTCATGGACGCCATTGTCAAGCGCGCCGACCTGAAAAACTACCTGCACAGCGTCTTGCTGTACACGTGCCGCAAAAAAGCCTAACCGGGAGATTTCAAATGAGTATGGATTTTGAAAACGAACTGGCTGAAGTCGAGGCGAAAATCGCCGAGCTCAGCAAAATCGAGAACGGCGATGAAGTCGCCGCCCTGAAACGCAAGCTCAAATCCCTGACCAACAAGATCTACGCGAACCTCACCCCCTGGGATACCGTCAAGATCGCGCGGCACCAGGACCGTCCGCTGCTGAAGGATTTCATTGCCGGCATGTGCAGCGAGTTCATTGAACTGCACGGCGACCGTCGCGAGGGCGATGACAAGGCCATGATCGGCGGTTTTGCCACGATCGAGGACGAGCGCTGCATGCTGATCGGCATGGTCAAGGGTCGTACCGTCGAGGAGAAGGTTCATCATAATTTCGGCATGCCCAATCCCGAAGGCTACCGCAAGGCCCTGCGCCTGATGAAGCTGGCCGAGAAATACGGTCTGCCGATCCTGTGCATCGTGGATACCCCGGCGGCCTATCCCGGCAAGGAGGCCGAAGAGCGCGGCCAGGCCGAGGCCATAGCCCGCAACCTGACGGAAATGTCCGCCCTGGAGGTGCCGATCGTGGTCGTCATCACGGGCGAGGGCGGCAGCGGCGGTGCACTCGGCATCGCGGTCGGCGACTCCATCCTGATGCTGCGCTACGCGGTCTATTCCGTGATCCCCCCCGAAGGCTGTGCCGCCATCCTCTGGCGTGATGCCGAAAAGGCTCCTGAGGCGGCGGGAGCCCTCAAGATCACATCGGAATCGCTGCTGGAACTCGGTGTGATAGATAAGATCATCGAGGAGCCCGCTGGCGGGGCCCACCGCGACCCGGAAACCACCATCGCGGAGACCAAGAAGGCGGTCCTGGTGGAGATTAAACGCCTGAAACGCCAGTCCGGCAGCCGTCTGGCCGCCAGTCGCTATGACAAGTTTGCAAAGATGGGGCGCTATAAACAGCCCCGCCACAAGAATACGGAAACCAAGGTTTAGACGAGCATAATATGCATGAAAGGTTATGATATGACCGCAAAAAAGACGACCGCTGCCCGGAAATCCAAACAGGCCGAAACGACTGCCGCCGTTGACACCCCGTTGAAGCAGGAGCAGAAAGCCCGGATCCCCCTGCACATTACCGATACCACCCTGCGCGACGCGCACCAGTCACTCTGGGCGACGCGCATGCGCACCAAGGATATCATGGGTATCATTGACGCCGTCGACAACGCCGGCTACTACTCGCTCGAGGTCTGGGGCGGCGCCACGTTCGACGTCAGTCTGCGCTTCCTGCGCGAAAATCCTTGGGAACGCCTGCGCCAGATCAAGGCGGCCGCCAAGAAGACCCCGCTGCAGATGCTGCTGCGCGGGCAGAACGTGGTCGGCTACAAGCACTATCCCGACGATGTGCTCGACCGTTTCGTTCAGCTCGCCTGCAAGAACGGCGTGGACATCTTCCGTATCTTCGATGCGCTCAACGATGTTCGCAACATGGAGCAGTCCATCAAGAGCGTCAAGCGCTATGGTGGCCATGCGCAGGGAACCATTTGCTACACGACCAGCCCCTTCCACACCGTGGAGGAATTCGTCCGCCTGGCGCGTAACATGGAGGCCTTGGACGTCGATTCGATCGTGATCAAGGATATGGCCGGCATTCTTTCCCCGATCCGCGGCGAGGCGCTGGTGTCGGCGCTGGTCAAGGCCGTGAAGGTCCCGATCCAGGTGCATACCCACGCCACCAGCGGCATGGGGACGGCCACCTATGTCGAGTGCGTGCGCGCCGGTGCCGGCGCGATTGACTGCGCGATCTCCGTGATGTCCTCGCGCTCCTCGCAGCCGCCGGTCGAGACCATGCTGGCGATCTTCAACGAGACCGAGTATCACGCCAATCTCGATGTCGAATGCCTGCGCAAGATCTGCAAATACTTCGAGGACCTCGCTCCGAAACGCGAGCAGAAGAATATGCCGATCAATCCGATTGATCCGGAAATCCTGCTCCACCACATTCCCGGGGGGATGATCTCCAACCTGCGCTCGCAGCTTGCCGACCAGGGCGCGCTCGACCGCCTGCCCGAGGTGCTGGCGGAACTGCCGAAGGCCCGGGCCGACATGGGTTATCCGCCCCTCGTTACCCCGACCAGCCAGATCATCGGCATCCAGGCCGTGCTCAATGTCCTCTCCGGCGAGCGCTACGCCATGGTGACCGAAGAGACGCGTAACTACGTCCGCGGCAAGTATGGCAAATCCCCCGCCCCCATGGATCCGGTAATCGCGAAGAAGATCCTCGGCAAGGAGAAGCCGATCACCTGCCGGCCGGCGGATCTGCTGCCGCCAATGCTGCCGACCGTTGCCAACGAGATTCCGGCCGGGCTCATCAAGGAGGAGGAGGACATCCTTTCCTACTGCATGTTCCCGGAAATCGCGCTGGACTATTTCAAATGGCGTGCGCTGCCTACCGAGGAGCGGCCTTCGTCCCCGGCCGATCTCGAGCGCGTCAAGGAAGACGCCCCGGCGAAGGCCCCGGCTGCCCCGGCTGCCCCCGCCCAGCGGTTCCTGACGGATACGGACTACAAGGAACTCGCGGATCTGGCCAATCGCGTGGCGGCCCTCCAGCTTAACGAGTTCACGATCCGCAGGCACGACCTGACGCTCTCGCTCAAGGGTGCCGGCGTCGCCGCATCAACCGGTGCGGAGCAGATTCCCGCCCCGCCGCCGGTCGCGGCCCCGATTACGGTGAGCACCGCCACTCCAGCCCCGAAGGCGGAAATGCCGGTTGCCGCCGCCGGGGGGACGACGATCAATGCGCCGCTCAACGGTACGTTCTATCGCTCCGCCGGTCCCGGGAAACCGAACTTCGCGGAGGAAGGTGCCACGGTCAAGAAAGGCGATGCGGTCTGCATTGTCGAGGCCATGAAGCTGTTCAACCAGATCAAGGCCCCCGCGGACTGCAAGGTTATCCGGTTCCTGGTCGCGCACGG
>CAZGBW010000090.1:5066-8456 GCA_964523995.1 uncultured Victivallales bacterium
GTTTTTCAAGGACAAGCGTTCGATCCATTCGCTGACCGCCATGGACGCCTTCTTCTATTCCGGCACCCATGGGCGGGTCAGTGGTTGGCGGACGCTTTCCTCCCTGGTGCGCTTGTGGCGGCTGGAGCGGCACAAGCAGCGCCAGCTTGAAGCGTTGCTGGAGCATTTGCGGCCGGATCTGGCCGTGACCGATTCCGAGTATGCCCTGGCCCCGTTGCGAAGGCGCGGGATTCCTGTGTTCGCACTCAACAATTCCGATGTCGTCGTCAGCGAGTATCGGGATGGGCGGCCGGTTCCCCGGGCGACCCGGAGCCAGTTCTGGATCATTGAATACATGGACTACCTGTTTCACCGGTTCCGCTGCGACGGGGTGATCAGCCCCTCCGCGAAGCCCCTGCCGCCCCGGCATTCGCGCATTCACCGGGTCGGGCTCATTATCCGGCGTGACGTGCGGCAGCGGTTGCCCGCGGTGCGTCCGGCGCTGCCCCCATGGTCGGAGGTCCGGAAAGTGGTGTTCATGTTGAGCGGGTCCATCTTTGCCTCGGCGATTGATCTGGATCCGTGGGACCTGCCCTTCGAGATCCATGTCGTGGGTCGCGAAGGCCAAAGCCACGGCCGGGTTCACTATCACGGCAAGCTCATGGATAACACGGCCCAACTGGCGGATGCGGATATCCTGGTGATCAACGGCGGTTTTTCCGCGGTGAGCGAGGCGATTGCACTGGGCAAGCCGACCTTTGTCATTCCGGTTCCGGGGCATGCGGAACAGTTCGTCAACGCCCGGATGGTGGCGGATCTGGGCCTGGGTTTCGTAACCGACGAACACTCGGTCATGGCGAAGATAACGGGCTTGTACCGCTCCGGCGGATGGGATGGGTTGACCCCGTCGAGTCCGGTGACCGGTTTTGATGGAGCACGGGAGGCGGCGGACGTGATCAGCGAATTCCTGCGAAAGAAGGTGGGGGATGTTCGCTGAGACGGCACGAGCGGCTGGATGCCGCCCGGGGGGGGTGTTGTCGAGGATACCCGCGTTTCTCCTGTGTGTCGCGGCATTGGCCCTGTTCGTGGCCTTGCCGTACCGGAGCCTGGATTCGGATGTCACGACCTTTGGCATCATGGGCAACGACCTGTTGCGGCTGGGCTACCTGCCATCGCTCACCTATGGTCAGAATTACCTTTTCTCCTTTACCCCCTACTCCTATGCCTTGTTGAGATGGGTTTTTCCCGGTCTGGAACCGGGCCTGGCACTGGTGCTGGGCGGGGCGATGTTCTCGATTCCGGGGCTGTGGCTCCTGGCGGAGTCGCTTCTGGTTCTGCTGCGGGGCCGAGGGGAGAATCCGCTGCTGCCGCTGGGCCTTTTCTGCCTGGCGATCGCCTCGTCCAGTCTTTACCTGTTCGACATCGAGACCTGCTCCAGTATCGAGATGTCCTTGTTCCTACTCGGCCTGGTCTTCTATGCCGCCGCGCGGCTGGAGGCGGGCGCGACCAGGAATCCGGCCGCTGCCTTGACGATCTGGTGGTTGCTGTTGGGACTGGCAACATCGGCCACCCTCTACACACGACCGCAGATCGCCCTGTATGGCATTCCCCTGATGGTCGCCTTCCTGGCAAGGGAACGCCGCCTGCATGGTACCCGCACGGCAAAACGACGCGGGGCGCTGCTGGCCGCCGGCGCCATCGCGGGCTATCTCCCCATGCTGGCGCACATCGTATTCCGTGCGGCGGACTGGCCGTTTCGTAATCATCTCCATCCCAAGCTGGCCTTGTTGAAAGTGGGCAAAACGTCTGCCCGGTTCTTCACCGAGGTGGGCGCTCGTATATTCGGGGTCTGTGCCGACCATCCGGTCTTTTCCGCGATTTCCCTGGCCTGGGTGGCGCTTGCGATCCTGGCGTTTGCGTTGGCCTGGCGTCGCAACCGGTCGCAGCCGGGGTTGGTGACGGCGCTGGATTCCGCGTGGTTGATCGGGTCGCTGAGCATCGTCCTGACTATGATCCTGGTACCGGCCTTTGTCATGGACGGGGAAAGCAGGCGCTACTGCCTGCATGTGCTGCCGGCGACGGCCTGGCTGTTTGCGCGTTTCGCGCCGCTGGGCGGCTGGCGGCGCTGGGCGGCGGCAATGTTCGCAATGGCCCTGGCGGCAGCCTCGGTACCGGTCTGGACAAGCCGGATAGAGAGCGAGACGCTGCGGAACGAGGGTATTCGCGATATCCGGGACCGGTTCCTTCCGGAGCTGATGGAGAATCAGGCGGTGATCATCACCGACTACTGGGACGCCTACCTTCTTGCATTTCTTGCCGATGGCAAGATCAAGATCGAGGCCTTTCCCTGGGACAGCGTCCGGACCTACGGACTGGTGGGCCGGGAGGAAATGCGGCGGAAGACCCTTTGGCTGGTACGGACGGGCTTCCGGAAGTCCACCCAGGAGAAACTGGTCAAGGAGCTTGGTCCCGGCGTTCTGGACCGGGTGACAGCGCAGGACATGCGGGAACCCTTGCAGGGACACGCGTGCCAGCTCTGGGACTTGGGGGATTCGGAATCCGCGGTCGCTCTGATGCAGAAGTTCCGGAAGCAATACTTTGCCAAGCCTTATCCGCCGGGCAGCGGGGGAGGCAACCTCCCGTGATCGTATGCGCGGACGATTACGGATTGACAGCGGATATCAATCGCGCAGTTGTCGACCTGGTCCGGCGGGGACGGCTGAACGCCGTGTCCATCATGATCGCCCTTCCCCAGTGTGACCAGGCGGCGCTGCTTGCCCTCCGGGATTGTGCCTGCCGGGTGGATCTGGGCCTGCACGTGACGCTGACGGATGTTCGTCCGGTTGGTGCCGTGACGGAAGCGGGTTCCCTGCTGGGGGTTGACGGTCGTTTCCTTCCGTTTGGCCGGCTTCTGCGGCGATCCTGCCTGGGAGGGATAAGACCCGCCGACGCGGAACGTGAGATTCGTGCCCAGGTTCGCCGGTTCGAGGAGAGTGTCGGCGCCCGCCCGCGGTTCCTGGACGGCCACTTGCATGTGCATCAGCTTCCGGGTGTCGCGGAGGGGCTCCTTTCCTTCCTGGAGGGGCTGCCCGCCGGGGAGCGCCCCGCTGTGCGGAATGCCTGCGTCCCCTGGCGCAAGGCGTTCCGGCAAGGCGTGGCACCGATGAAGAACCTCGGGATTTCCTTCTTCGGGCGGCGGATGCGGCGATTGCTGACATCCCGCGGGATACCGACAAACGACGGGTTTGCCGGCATCTACGACTACCGCCTGCATGCGGGATACCGGCAGTATCTCGAGCGGTTCCGGTCCTGCATGGAAAGCCCGTCGGGCATCCTGATGGTGCATCCTGGCGAAGAGGAGGCCTGGCGCCGCAGCGAATACGAGGCGCTGCGTGCGTGACTGGACTTCAG
>CAZGBW010000091.1:0-8407 GCA_964523995.1 uncultured Victivallales bacterium
TCGCGATCGTGTCGAAGATCGCCTGAACGGCGTGTGGATTCCGGCGGCGGCCCTCGAGCATCAGAAAGGCGGAACGTTCCAACACAACGCCGAGAGCCAGAATGGAGACGGCCAGCAGGGGCCACATGATCGGTCCGCCCTTCTTGAAGATGTGAATCAGACTTGTCTTTTGAACCAACTCCTTGAAGGCGCCTCCACGCGAGGGGTCCAACGGCAGCGTTCCCTTGCCCTGTTCGACCACGGCCGCAATCCCCACGTTCAGCGCCGTCTCCAGCGGCCGCACCAGCGGGTTCAACGAAGCGGTCTGCGGTACGACCACTCCCGCCAACCCTCCCTTCGCGGCGCCGAAAAAGGCCAACGGCCCAATCAGCACAAACCGTCCTTCATGCACCACGCCATCCACCCCTACGGCGCGACCGAGAAACCGCACCCCGCCCAACACCTCGCCGATTCGCTCGCAGGAGATTCGGGCGAGGGCAAATTGGCGGGCAAATCTCTCGCCCATCGAAAGGCCGGTCTCCTCCGAAGCGAGTTTTGCCGTGCGCAGCGCTTCGCCGTAACGCTGCAACTCCGTCGGATGGAGTTTGCTCTCGAACGCCCGCGCAAATTCGTCGAGGATATTGCCCACATACTGGATCTCGTCCTGCCGCGCCTTGAGCGTGGCTTTCAGACCCGCGGTTTCCAGAGCGGCGCTGTCCGCCGCCCGGCTGGTCTGCTCCTGCTTCCGCCGACATCAACGGGACGCAGGAGTGGCCATGCCACGGTTCGCCGGTTGTTCCCGATCCCGCAGGCTGCCGTTGCCGGTGAACATGTGATCAGCCTGGCAAAGCACGTTGTTCATGATATAGTCAAGGGGGACGGCAGTTCCGCGCAGGCGGTCCCGCACGGCGGCAATGTCGTCATGCACCGATGTGGCGGCATCGAGCACGCACACCACGCGGTCCGCCAGTGATAATAGACGGGCAGTCGCCGGATCCTGGCGCAGCACGGCGGAGTCCATCAACACGAGATCATACGATGTCGCCATGCTGCTCAACTGCTCCTTGCATGCCGCCAAATCCCAGCGCGCCTGTCCGTTGAGGCTCATCTTGCCTGCGCCAATCAGGTCCACGCTTTCGTTCACGGGAACGACGACATCCCGCGCCTTCGCCTCGCCCAGCAGAAGCTCCGCGAGACCCGTGGAAAGGGGCGCGTTAAACACGCGATGCAATGCCGGATGGCTCATATTGGCATCGATCAGCAGCGTCTTGCGGCCCGCCTCCGCCGCCAGTCGAGCGAGTTGCTCGATCAGAAATGTCTTGCCCTCGTGGCCGTTGAGACCGACAAACAGGCAGACCTGTGCGCGACCATCGCGAGCCAGTTGGAGCAGCAGGTGCTCCAGGTGCCTCTTGACGGTCCGCCGATGCGCGACCGTGCCATGGCGACCATGCGCGATGCGCCGGAAGAATTCACCCACTGCACCGGTTTTCTCTGCGTCAGGGTCGTCATGGCCGACCGTGGCGACAACCGGCACGAGACCGATCAGGGCATCCCCGTCGGAGCCCAGGTCTTCGCGGCTCCGGAGTCCCGCGTGCCGCGCCTCGGCCAGTAAAACGAAACCAAACGAAAGCAGCAGTCCTACCAAGACGGAGGCCGCCGCATTCCGCAGCAGAAGCGGCCGTTCGGGATAGACCGGCGGAATGGCCATGTCGATCACACGCACGGAGCTGAGCTGCGCCGCCTCGGCCACCTTGGTTTCAAGCAGCCGGTCCTGCAAGGCGGTCAGCGCACGTTCCTTGCTCATTCGCGCACGGTAGAGGTCCATCAGCCCGGCCTCCTTGGCCGGCAACTGGTCGAGCTTGGCGAGCTGCTCGCTAATCACCTTCTCGATCGCCTCCTGACGCGATTTCAGACCTGTTCGCTCGGCTTCGACTGCCACCAGAGAGGCGGGCGTCTGATACGATTTCAAGGCATTGATCCGGGCATCCAATTGCGCCCAGTTGACGCGTGTGGCGTTGAGCTCCTTCATATACTGGGACATTTCCTGGAGACCGAGATCCACGTCCGTCGAAGCGGCATAGAGCTTCTCGCCGACGCGGTACCCCTCGATCTGCTTTTCCAGAGTCTCCAATTCAGCTCTTGTCTCCTGGATCCGCGCATCAATATACTCGCGCGTCGTCCGCATTTCCGCCTGCCCTGTCCGCAAGGTCATCTGCACATAGCGCTCGGTCATCAGGTTGGCTATCTTGGCGGCTATTGCGGGCTTTTCCCACGTGACGCCAACCTGGAAGACGAGCGATCCAGGCAGGTTCTGGACGCTTGTTCGACTCCGGATACAATCCACGAGTGACAAGAAGGGATCGGGGTTCTCCCAGCGCCCCGTGTTCAGCAGGGTCACCGCGCGGTGAAAACCAACCACCACGGGCGCGACCAGGAAGCGGCGGAAGTGTCCCATCACGCCGCCATTGTTCAGTTCCGCGGCATTCTCGGCCTGGAGCTTGCGCGCCACCTCTTCCACCAGCGTGCGGCTCAGCAGCAATTCCTCATGGGTCTTTCCCAGCAGCATGGCGGGACTCACCCCCAGCATCATCTCGGGGCGCCCCGCCGCGAAGCCAAGCTCACCCCGCGTCGGCAGGAGCGTAAACTTCGTTCTCGCCACGTACTTGGGGGCAACCGCGAGGCCGATCCCGGTGATGACAACCGTCAGTAAGAATAACCGAGAGGTGATCCACCATACCAGGCGCTTATTGTAAACCAGTAGGCGAACAGCGCGTTTTACCAAGTCATCATGCGTTTTCATAATTGTCCTCTCTGTCATTTTGGCGAAACATAATACTGCCAGTTGCCGCTGCCGTATCCCACCGAGAGAGGGAGCGTGCGCCGGATATACTGATCAACAAAAAGATTGATACTGGCGATGCCGGTCTTCGGTACCAGCAACATATCCTGGGGAGCCAGGGCGATTTCAGGTCCAAGCGGCCTTCCGGAATCCAGATCCAGGTTCACGACATGCCAGCCGACGCGCCCATCCGGCTGGCGCTTTACAACCACCACCTGGGACTTCTTGGCCGTATCCAGCGCACCGCCGGCCATCGCCAGCGCGAAGAACGGACTAATCGGGTTATTAATGGTGTACCGTCCGGGATTGCGCACTTCACCTAATACGGCAATATTGCCATCCGAACTGGAATTCAGATTCAACGCCAGCGCAATCCCTCCCTTGAAGACCCGGTCATACTGAATCTCAACCTCACGTGATAGATCGGATAGCGTTTTCCCCATGGCGCGCACTTCCCCCACCAGCGGGAACGTGACGGTTCCATCTTGCCGCACCTGGATGGCGCGCGTGGACCCCATGTCCGTGTTACTTTTCAGCGTGTTTAGAAATTCCTTGGCGAGGGCGTTACCGTCCTTCAGGATGACGGTGACTTCAGCACCTGGCATGACCCGTGCCAGGCGCTGGGCCAGGTTTGCGCGCACCTGCGCCACGGTCTGGCCGCGAACGCGCAGCTCGCCGACCAGGAAGAACGATATACACCCGTCCGGACGCACCGTGACATCCGCCGTCTGGGTATCCTGGCCCGCGAGGCTGATCGTCAGGACATCCTGGCTGTCGATCAGGTATTCCTGCACCTCCCCGCTGGGTTGTGCAAAGTAGGACACGGCCAGCACGTCGCCTGGGGACACCCGGTAGCTGGGCATCTCGGTCAAGGGCTCGCTCGTTGCCGGATCCGCCATGTTGGTATCGTCAGCGGCCGGCGGGTGCTGCGCCTGGTGCGTGGAAGTGGCGTTTCCACTCGTAACCATATTGCCGGAATCCTTCCGTGCGGCGGCATGATAGACGAGTCCCACGAGTCCGTTGTCTGCCGACGGCGGGGTGCTGCAGGAACTACAGAGCAAAAGTCCGACGGTCATTGAAATGCATGCCGCGGAGCGAAACGCACCCGGTTTCCTTTTTCGACCATGAGTGTTCATGATAATTGAGTCCTCCATTATTTCGCGCCCGCAAACGGACCTGGCGCACATCGATAAACCGTCCCCGCCGCGCACATCATTCAACAGCCTTCGTGCACGTCGTCTTCAGTATTAAAAGGCAAACAGTGGACACCATCTAAGTTTGAAGACGATTAGTGCCGTGTTATTTCTCGGATTGTTCAAGATGCATCGCGGGCTTGGAACTTGATGTGCGCTTTTCATGCAGACCGGCCATCGCCTCGACATCGTTGACGGGATTGGCCAGCGGCGCGCTTGCGTACGCCCCGTTGCCGATCACCAGCGCCGAGCGCGCCTCCCGGTACAGCACCTTGATCCCACTCGGATCGTCCGTCTGGGCGGTAACGGACCGAACGGTGTGGAAGTCTCATCCGGATGCCATACGCACGATAAAACCGAACCCCGCCATGACGAACCTGCGCACCCTGAACCCTGCGGCAAAAAGATTTAAGATGAAGCAACTTCCACACCGTTCTATGAGCGACTAGGTGCATGATGTTGACAACCTGCTGTCCTTCGAGACGGTGACCGCGGAAAGCCTGCTCTACATCTGGGACGGCAGCGGCGATAGCCACGTGCGCCTGATGGAGATCGAGGCCTATTCCGCCGAGGCCGAGGACCTCGACTGAGAACGGCGACCATCATTGTTCGACTCCCGTGCATCAGGTGACCGTTGACTTCCGGGCTATGGGCCGGCTGGCCGTCCAACATCTGCTGGCGCTCTCCCACCGGCGGATCGGATTCATCGCCGACAGCGTTGGCATTTACCGCCCCCTGCGGGCGTAACACGGCAATTGACTGCCATGGTGTGTTCTAAATAATCAAAACAAATTGACTTTATCCCGCGAATCGACATAGTAATGCATTTCAAGTGCATCACTATGGCAATAATGCAACACGTAAGGTTCATCATATGGACACCCTTCTAAAAGAGCGCATGCTTGATTTTCTCCAGGCAGGAATTCCCGCTTACATCAAAAGAGATGCCGTTGTCACTCATATCAAGGATATGGTCACCACTATTGTGGGGGGCCGCAAGACCGGCAAAACCTATCTCACCTATCAAGTCATTGACGATCTTCTAAAATCAGGGAAGATCGAGTCGTTGAACCACGTGTGTTACCTCCATTTCGACGATGAGGCGCTAGTGGCCATGACCCCAACCGATCTGGCTCGGATCGACAGGGTTTTTCTTTCTCTTCTCAAACGAACTGACAGCGAACGAACGTTGTTGTTCATTTTCGACGAGATTCACACGGTCCCCGGTTGGGAGCATTTCGTTTTGAGGCTCAAGAAGAAGCCGAACTGGCTCGTCCTGGTTACTGGATCAACCGCTGATCTAGAGGAGGATAAGGTCGCGCGTCAGTTAAGAGGCAAAACTAACAGGCTTTATCCCCTTTCGTTCAGTGAATTTCTCAGGTTCAACGGGTGCCATTGTCAAGTTAACCGCATGTCATCCAGCGACCGGGCAGAGGTCAGGGGCCTTCTCGATAGTTATCTTGAAAAAGGCGGCTATCCAGCTCTTGCCATGATGGATCCGTCCTTGCTTCGGCAATTACTCCAGAATTATTTCACGTCTATTGTTGCGTCGGACTTCATTCTAAACAGGGGGATATCCAATCCTCTGGCCTGCAAGGCTTACCTCAGGAACCTGTTGCAGAAGAACGCCTGTCCGTACACCCACAAGAAGGAACTGAACAATCTCAAATCCATGGGGTTCAACCTTGCCCCAAAAACCGTCTCGGAATGGTTTTCCTGGGCGGAGGAGAGCTATCTCATCGGGAGCGCTGCAATCCATTCCTCATCCCTCAAAAGAATCGCCCAAAATTACCGGAAGATTTACTGTTGTGACTGGGCCATGGCGAATTCGATCACTGGATGGCCCGAGAAAAAGGTATCCCGAAGCCTGGAAACGATTGTGTACTGGCATCTCATTCGCTCGGGATTCCATGTTACCTATGATCTCGCCGGTCCTGACAAGTCGGAAATTGATTTCATCGTCTCCCGCCCCGGGGAACCGCCCTTCGCCGCCGTACAAGTCTGTATGGATCTTTCTGATGAGGTTACAATGGAAAGGGAAATGAAGGCACTCTCCTGGTACTCCAGGACAAACCCTGAAATACACCTCAGCGTAATCGCCCTCGAGATGCCGAGCCGGAAAACGGATTTCCCCATTATCCCGCTTATGGATTTCCTTCTGGGCCTTGACCCCGTTTTCAAAAGTCACATGCCGAAATAGGTGCCCCCTTTTTATGGATAAACAGGGACATGCCATTAAGCGTGGCGGTTAAGTGTAGCCGAGTAAGGGGGGCGGTTAAGCGGGTCGTTTAAGAGTGCGTTTAAGCGTGGAATTTAGACACTTACTCGCCTTCTTCGTCGCCACCCTTAACCGGATACGCTTAAACGAAAAACTTAAACGACTTGCTCCCAGAGTGTGACAAAATGGCCAAGTTACAACCTAGCCAACCACCCGGGGTGCCGGGCGAAAATGAATGGGTAACTGGAGTCGATGAAGCGGGTCGTTTAAGCGTAGCCGAGCCGAGTAAGAGTGGCGGTTAAGTGTGCGGTTAACCGGTCATACGTGGGGGAAGAAGCGGTAGGCGGTGGCACTTATCGTGCAGACGACGTGGCGGGTGATGGTCAGGTCGGGATAGCGCCGGAGCAGATCGGCGGCATAGGCGTTGACCTGCCCGACCGCTTCCGCCGGCGGCTCGGTCCAGTCCATCACGCCGAGCCGGGCCGCCTTCTCCTTCGGGTAATGCTTGAACTCGATCAGCACGGCCTGATTCTCGAACACCGTGCCCGCACGACCGATCGCCTCCCAGTCGCTACGCCCGCTGGCATGGTTGACCTCGATCGCGAACATGAAGTAGTGCGAGAGGTACCGCGTGCAAAGCTCGTAAAACGTCGTCCGGAAGAAGTTCTCGTTCACCTTGTCAAACGCTTGCGCCGGGATCTGGCCGACATACTGTTTCCAGTACCCGGCAAAGAGTGCCGCCCAGTCATGATCCTTGAGAAACTGCCGGAACATGTCCGTGTACCCCAGCGAAACCTCGATGTGCTCTAGCTCGTTGAAGTATTCCGTAAAGATCTTTTTCACGGTCAGGTTCGGGAACTCCAGACTGAAGTCATCCCGGAAAGTCACCATGCCAAGATAATAAAGGCTGATCGGGAAGAAGGGCTTTTCCACGAAACGCCGCATATTGAACTTGCTGCTGAGCATCGCCCGGTCCACTGGCAACGCCCCGTCGAGCATCAGCGTCCGGACCAGCTCGCGTGTCTCCTGGTCGCTGCCGCACAGCCGCCGCAGCCAGTTGATGTCCGTGCGCAGGTTCTGGTCGATCGTCTCGGTCGGAATCCGCCCCTTGCCAATGAGCAGATCATTGAGATAGAAATTGCAAATCGTCGAGTTATATAAGGTTTCCCTGGCATCCGGCAGCAGCCGGTACCCATTGTAGTGAATACGTAAATCATCCCGCACTCGCACCTTGAGCGAGGCCGGGAAAGCATTATCCTGGAAAATCTCATCGAGGTAATGATCCACCTCGCCCTGCGTGAAGCCCATCATTTCGATGGTCTCCTCTTTGAGGGTAATGATCTGCCCGATATTGAATCCGCTGGTCAGGTCGTCCATCGTCACCGGCAACACCCCGGTCACGAACACACGGGCCACGACACCATCCCCCACCCCCGCCTTGATCACCTTGAAGAATGTCCTCAGGAACGAGTCTCCCGTGGTCAGTTCCTTGTAGAGCGCATCCTGGTGCGTCGTCAGGAGCTGGTTGGTGAAATTGTCGTACTCGTCGATGATGATATTGACAGGCGGAAGGTTGCCGTTCTTGACCGAGGTCAGGATAGAAGCCAGAACATCACTCGACGACGCTTGATCCTTAAACGCACCGAAATCGGCAAAATGCGAATAAGCGGTGGTAAACTCGCTGATGGCCAAACTGGCAATATGATTAAAGGAACGCTCGATATAAGCGATATCCGGCTTCACTTCCACCTTCGACAAATCAAACCGCATCACCAGATGACTGTTGCGCGACGCCGTCGGATTGCGCCCGATATCGGTATTGCCGAAGAGTTCCTCGAAGCGATCCTTGCGGTTGATGTCGTAATAACACTCCAGGATCGAGCACCACAGGCTCTTGCCGAACCGGCGCGGACGTAGGAACACCGGAATCTCATACTGTTCCAGCTCATGGATAAACCGGGTCTTGTCCACGAAATAATAGTGGTCGCGGACAATCTTCTCGTAATTCGCCACTGCGTATGGAATGCGTCGTTTCATCGAGAACAGTATGCAGGCGGCACCAAACAAACGCAAACCGAATATTCGATGAACAGCGGCGACAGCCACGTGCGCCTGATGGAGATCGAGGCCTATTCCGCCGAGGTCGAGGACCTCGACTGAGAACGGCGGCTGCGCATA
>CAZGBW010000092.1:0-8390 GCA_964523995.1 uncultured Victivallales bacterium
GGCGTTATGCCACCATGGGCATCCAGTTCTCGCGCGGCTGCCCGTTCAACTGCGACTTCTGCAATGTCACCGCCATGCTCGGCCATCAGGTCCGCATGAAATTATCGGCACAGATTATCGCCGAACTCGACGGCCTGCACGCCCTGGGCTGGAGCGGACCCGTCTTCTTCGTGGATGACAATTTCATCGGCAACAAGACCTTTATCAAGGGAGAACTGCTGCCAGATCTGATCGCCTGGCGGAACGGCAAGAAAGGCTTCACCTTCCTGACCGAGGCGTCGATCAACCTGGCTGACGATCCGGCCTTGATGGCGCAGATGGTCAAGGCGGGCTTCAACTGCGTGTTCATCGGCATTGAAACCCCGGATGACAGTTGCCTGGCGGAGTGCAGCAAGATCCAGAACAAGAACCGGGACCTGGTTGAAGACGTGAAACGCATCCAGCGGGCGGGACTTCAAGTGCAGGGCGGCTTCATCGTCGGTTTCGACAGCGACAGTCCGTCCATCTTCCAGCGGCAGATTGACTTCATCCAGAAGAGCGGCATCGTGACCGCCATGGTCGGACTGCTACAGGCGCCTCCCGGAACACGCCTCTACGAACGCATGAAGAAAGAAGGCCGGCTAAGTGCTGAGTCGTCGGGTGACAATGTGGATGGCACGACCAATATCATTCCGGCAATGACCCTTGATGTCCTGCGGGAGGGATACCGGCGGATCCTGGATCATATCTATGCCCCTGCCCCCTACTACAAGCGGATCCGGACGTTCCTGCGGGAATACCAGGGATCGCACGTCCGGGATAAACTGCGCCTTTTCCACATCCTTGCCGTCATCCGTTCCGTCTTTCGCCTCGGGATCCTGGGGCGCGAGCGGTACCAGTACTGGAAGCTGCTGGCCTGGACACAGTTCCGGCATCCGCGGTTGCTGCCGAACGCCATCGCGCTGGCGATCTACGGTTATCACTTCCGCAGGATCTGCGAGAAACATGTAGACTGACAAGGGTGTGCTTCTGGGTTTGTGGGGGGATTTTTCATAGCCTATATGCACATACACTCTCTTATAGTCCGGTTAAGTCGGGCGTAACCAAGTAAGGTGCTGTCAGGAAATAACATGTACAAACCAGTTAAGACTTTGACCACCCGCTACGCTAGAGACACAGAGACACCGAGCTGCTTTCGCCAAGGCTACGGTGACCATGGAAGAAACAGTAGCATCCCATAGAAATCGTAATCGCAATCGTAATCATAATCCTTTTTTGGTCCAATAGATTCAGACTTCCTGATTTCGCGGGAAAATGACTTGGCCCTTTTCTGTGCGCCGCCCACCGGGTTCATCCCGGTGGAGGCAAACGTTTTTTGAAGGGAAACGGCGCTTTTCTCAACTTTCTTCACCCCCGGCACAAGGCCGGTGGGACCGCATAATGTGCCAACTCATTTTCCGATCAGGCCACAGGGTTCAGGGGATCAGGGCTCAGGAAATTCGAAGAGGAAAGCGGGCAAGAGAAGGGGTAGTGACATCTTGGACGTCTGATTTTCCTGTTTTTCCCCTGAACCCCGAACCCCGGACCCTGCCCTCCTGAGCACTTACTCGAATTGTTTTCTTGTCATTGGCCGGGGTTTGTGGATTATATTCCTCCGTGCCGCTGTTTTGGCGGCTGGCTTTATAAGAAATATCTTCGGGACAAGGTGACGCCGGCGGTGCCGGTCGATTCCTGACCGGCGGTTACAGTCCGCGACTCCGGCCTTCTGGTCGGACTGAGACGGTGGAATTCCGTTGCCGACAGTGAGGGAGGCGGGATGCTTCCCGAGTCTGGATGGGAGAGGATAGCGGGGACGTGTGTTCACCTCCCGTCGTCCATCGTTGATCCCGTTGTGTGCAGGATGGGGGAGAAATGCCGTTTGATCCGATAGAAGAGGCGTTGGTGGCGATTGGCCGGGGCGAGTTGGTGGTGGTCACGGATGACGCGCGTCGTGAGAACGAGGGGGATCTTCTCGTGGCTGCCGAGAAGGCGACGCCGGCCGCGATCAATTTCATGGCGACGCACGGGCGCGGGCTGATCTGCGTGGCGCTGGAACGTGAACGCCTGGACGCCCTCAACGTGGCACCGATGGCGGCGCGGGGCTCGGGGGATTCCTTCGGAACCGCGTTCATGGAGTCGGTGGACGGGATTGAAGGGGTGACGACCGGCATCAGTGCGCATGACCGGGCCCGGACGATTGAGCTGCTGCTGTCGGACGCCGCGAAAGACACCGACTTTGTGAGCCCGGGCCATACCTTCCCGCTGCGGGCGGTGAAGGGGGGCGTCCTGCACCGCGCCGGCCATACCGAGGCCTCGGTGGACCTGGCCCGGCTGGCCGGGCTGAAGCCGGCCGGCGTGATCTGCGAGATCCTCAACGAGGACGGCACGATGGCCCGGCTCCCGGACCTGGAAGTTTTTGTCAAGCGGCACGGGTTGAAGATGATCTCGATCGAGGATCTGATCGCGCACCGGCGCCGCACGGAACGGCAGATCGAGTTCATCCGTGCCGTGCGGTTCCCGACGCCCTACGGCGTGTTCCAGCTTCGCCTCTACGAATCGCTGGTCGAGCGCGACCATCACGTGGCGCTGGTGCTGGGCGAACCGGAGAAACAGCCATCGGCGCTGGTGCGGGTGCACAGCGAATGCCTGACCGGCGATGTGTTCCATTCGCTTCGCTGTGATTGCGGTAACCAGCTGCACCGGGCGATGGAGATCGTCGGGAACGAGCGGCATGGCGTGATCCTGTATATGCGCCAGGAGGGGCGGGGGATCGGGCTGGCCAACAAGATCCATGCCTATGCGCTTCAGGACAAGGGGCTGGACACCGTGGAGGCCAACGCGGAACTCGGGTTCGATGCCGACCTGCGGGACTACGGGACCGGCGCGCAGATTCTCTCGGATCTCGGGCTGAAGAACATCCGGCTGCTGACCAACAATCCGCGCAAAGTGGTCGGGCTGGAGGGATACGGCCTGAAGATCACGGAACGGATCCCGATCGTGAGCGAGCCGGGGGTGGACAACACGCGGTACTTGAACACGAAACGGGATAAGCTCGGGCATTTGATTTGAGACTCGGAAGGACAGGAACAGGGAGTACGGGAAACCGCCTACAGCGGAAAAGGAGATGAGCGCATGAATGAAGTATCGGTGAATCTGATAGCGACGGGTCGGCGTTTCGGTATAGTGGTCAGCCGTTTCAATGATTTTCTGACCAAGCAGCTTGTCGGCGGGGCGGTGGATTGCCTGGTGCGGCATGGCGGCGACGAGGAGGCGATCACGCTGATCTGGGTGCCGGGCGCGAACGAGATCCCGCAGGCGGCGCAGCTGCTGGCGTCCGGCGGCAAGGTGGATGCCGTGATTGCGCTGGGCGCGGTGGTGCAGGGGGCGACCCCGCATGCCGACCTGATCAACACGCAGGTCTCGAAATCGCTTTCCGATCTGGCCATGCGCACCGGCGTGCCGGTGGTCAACGGGGTGGTGTGCGCCGGGAATCTGGAGCAGGCCATCGAGCGGTGCGGCACGAAGGCAGGCAACAAGGGCTGGAATGCGGCGATGGCGGCGATCGAGATGGCGAATCTGTTTGATGCGCTGAAGTAGGGGGCGGGAAGGGCTGCATTATGGCGACGCGACGGGACGCTAGGGAATGGGCTTTGCAGCTGGTCTTCAGCCTGGACTTGAACACGCGGTCGGATCTCGATTCCGTGTTCGCGGAGTTCTTTCAATCCTATCCGACCGACGATGACGAGGTCCGCGCCTTTGCCGAGGGGCTGGTGCGGGGCGTCGTCCAGGAGCGCAAGGCGATCGATGCGGCGATCGAGGGTTTCGCGGAGCATTGGCGGATGGCTCGGATGGGCGTGGTGGACCGGAATGTGCTCCGCATCGCGGTCTATGAGCTGATGTTCCGTCCGGAAGTGCCGCCAGCGGTCGTGATCAACGAGGCGATTGATATCGCCAAGTACTTCAGCAATTCGGAATCGGGGCGTTTTGTGAACGGCATTCTGGATCGCGCACGCAAGGAACTGGAGAAAGGCCGCGATGAGCAGGGAACAGCGAAAAGCGTCAAGCGGCCCGGGAGCCGCTGAGGACGAGGCGCGGATGCGGCAGGCGCTGGATCTGGCGCGGCGCGGCGAGGGGCGGACGCGTCCGAACCCGCCCGTCGGGGCGGTGATCGTGCGTGAGGGTACGCTGCTTGGCAAGGGCTTCCACCACCGGGCGGGCGGCCCGCATGCGGAGATCGAGGCGCTTCGCGGGTTGGAACGAGGCCAGACCGAGGGGGCGACGCTGTATGTGACGCTCGAGCCCTGCTCGACGCACGGGCGCACCCCGCCCTGCACCGATGCCATCCTGCGCAGCGGCATCGCCCGCGTGGTCGCCAGCGTAAAGGATCCCAATCCGAAACACGCCGGTCGCGGTCTGCGGCTGCTGGCGCGCAACGGGATCGACGTGGTCAGCGGTGTCTGCCGCCAGGAGGGCGGGGCGCTGATCGCGCCCTTCGCCAAATGGATCGCGACGGGGCGTCCGTATGTCACCTTGAAGATGGGGATGACGCTGGATGGGCGGATTGCCGATGCCGACGGATGCTCGCGCTGGATCACGGGCGCGTCGGCGCGGCGCGAGGTGAAGGAGCTGCGGAGGCGGGCGGATGCCGTGCTGGTGGGTGCCAACACGGCGGTTTGCGACAATCCCTCCCTGCGGTGGTCAGCGGCCCGCGGCGGGGTGAATCCCCTGCGCCTGGTCCTCGACGCCGCGGGACGGCTGCCGCTGGACTCCAAGGTGTTTACGGACGGGCAGAGCGGCAATACGGTCATCGTCGCGACATCCCGTTGCCCGGCGGTGCGGCGGGCTGCTATCGAGGCGACGGGGGCGCGGGTCTGGATCTGCGGCCGCGGTTCCCGCGTGGATCTGGAGGAACTTCTCGCTCTGGCGGGTTCCGAGGGGCTGCTGCATGTGCTCTGCGAAGGCGGTGGCGTGCTGGCGGAGGACCTGGTGCGCCAGCGGCTGGTGGACGCGTACTGGTTTTATGTGGCACCCCGGTTCCTGGGTGGCGGCGGGGTGCCGGTGCTCGGCGGTGCCGGCTGGCCGCTGGCGGCGGCACCGGCGCTGGAATTCACGGACGTGCGCCGGATTGGCGGGGATGTGTTGATCCGGGCCGTTCCGGCAGGGGAGGGATGATGTTTACAGGACTGATCGAATCGGTGGGGACCTTGGAAGGCATTGCGCGCCAGGCGGGCGGGGCCACCATCACGGTAGCCTGCGGGCCCTGGACGCCGCCGCTGGTGCATGGCGAGAGTATTGCCGTGCAGGGGGCCTGCCTGACGGTGACTGGTCTTGAGGAGACTCGTTTTCGAGCCGACGTGCTCGACGAGACGCTGCGCCGCACGAATCTGGGCGGGAAGCGGATTGGCCAGGCCTTGAACCTTGAGCGGGCCTTGCGGCTTGGAGACCGTCTGGGCGGCCATTTCGTGACCGGGCATGTGGACGCCGTCGGGACGCTGGAGGCGATCCGCATGGAAGGCCGCGACCGGGTACTGCGCCTGCGTTGCGCGCGGGACGTAGCGGTGGGAATCGTCGAGAAGGGATCAGTCGCCCTGGATGGCATCAGTCTCACGGTCTCCAGCTTGGATGACGGCGCGTTCGAGGTCTGTGTGATTCCCTGGACCTGGGCGCACACCAGCCTGCAAGAGCGGGTTGCAGGTGATCCGTTGAACGTTGAAACCGATATGATCGGGAAATACATCCAGCGCCATCTTGCCGCGCAGGGCACCGGAACGCTAAGTGAACAGATGCTGGCGGAGGCCGGTTTCCTGTAGATTGTGTAAAAAATAGTGTATCTGATCAGTTTCTTTGTTATCTTCCGGTAGCGCGTGGAGGAAAGGAGACGGACGATGAGAACGACAACGGCTGGCGTTTACCTTGTGACGATTCTTCTGGCGGTGCTGCCGCTTCCGGCACAGCAGGATTTCCGTTCCTGGGTGCAGAACGAGCGGGCGATCATGCAGTCCGCCGACACGGCGTTCTCGCTGGGACCGTTCCGCGGTCGTCTTTCGCTGGGCTGGATCGTCGAGACACCGGCGGGTGCCGATGGCGGCTCGCTGACGCTGGCCTATCTCGGGCCTCGCGCGAGCTTGCAGGAGACCCCGCCCGCACGGGCGGTGCTGACGCTGGATCAGGCGGCTGGTACCATGGCTGAGGAGAACCGTGCGGTCTGGCCATCGGCGTTTTCCGGATGGGAGACGGTGACGCTCGGCGGCGGCCTTTGGGGTCAGCGGGCCTGGATGCCCTCGGAGACGGAGGGGCGGCAGACGCTCATGCTGCGGATTCCGGCCACCGATGCCGCGCTGACGTTCGAGATTGACTGTGCGGGTTCTGCCGCTACCGGCTTGCCGCCGGGGGGGCGTCTGCCGGACTACCTGGAAACGCTGGTTGCCACCCTGAGCTATGCGGGTAGAGGGCAGCCGGTGTCCCCGCCGTCTGCCGCCGGTTCCGGCGACGGGCGTTCGCGCGCCGCCAGCCGCAGCCCCCGCATGGAGGTATCGGCGCAGGCCCTGGCCGGTTCGCCGTTCCACCCGTATGTCGCCCGGCTCCGCCAGGCACTGGATGAGGGCAGTGATCCGTCCGATCGTAATCAAGCCATGTTGCTCGAAACCGGCGATGATGCCCTGCTGGCGCGCTTGCACCTGATTCGCGCGGCAACCCGCTCCATCCGCATCCAGACCTTCATCTGGAGCAATGACGAGACCGGGCGGCTGCTGCTGCACGAACTGATCACCGCCGCCGGACGGGGAGTCCGGGTACAGATCATCTGCGATCATATTGCCTCGTTCCGGGATGTTGAACTGGCTGCCTTTGTGTCCACGGTGAGCACCAATCTCGCCTTCCGGCACTACCGTCCCGCCGCCAACCGGATTGATCCGGCCCCGCTGCAGGAGGCCATCGATTTCCTGATTCCCAACGACACCAACCAGCGCATGCACAACAAGCTCTTTGTGGTGGACGATGCGGTGGCGATCACGGGCGGACGGAATATCGAGAATACCTACTATGCCCAGTCCAGCGGCGTTAATTTCAAGGATCGCGATGTGCTGTTCACCGGTCCCGCCGTGGCGTATGCCGTGCAGTCGTTCGAGGCCTACTGGACCTTCGAGAAGACCGAGCGCACGGAGCGGCTGACCGATGTGCACCGGGTGATCCGCAGCGGGAAATTCCGCCGTCGTGAAACGCGGGAGGATTTTGAATTCGGCGACTGGTTCGACACGCTATCGCGCGAGGCGGATGATCCCGCGACCGTTCAGCGGCGGCTGGTGGACGGGTTGAAACCGGTGGAGAAAGCCATTTTCCTGGCGGACCCGCCCGGCAAGGAGACGCGGGCCTACACGGCCTGGCGGCGTGGCACGATTGCGCGGCAACTGGAAGCGATGATGAAATCGGCGCAGCGCAGTCTTTTCCTGCAGACGCCGTACCTGTTGCTTGACGGGGGGATGTTCACGATTCTCAAAACCCTGCGTGAGCAGAATCCTTCGATCGAATTGCTGGCCTCGTCCAACAGCTTCGGTTCCATGGATAATCCTCTGGTCTATGCGGCGGGCTTCAAGCTGCGCCGCAGTTATTTCAAGGCCGGGGTGGACTTGTACGAGTACCGGCACTATCCGGCGGTCCTGCGCATGCAGCTTCCGGCCTATGATGCCTTGCTGAAGCGCGGTACGCAGCGCCTGCCGGATAAGGGGATGACGCCGAAACGTCCGTTCCTGTGCATTCATGCCAAGGGCATGGTCATAGACGATACGGTGGCGTACGTCGGTTCGTACAACTTCGACCCGCGTTCCATCAGTCTCAATACCGAGGTTGGCCTGCTGGTTCACGATCCGGGGTTCGCGTCGTTGGTGAAGCAGAGCATCCTGGCGGACGTCCAGCCGGAGAACAGTTGGGTCATCGCCCGGCGCGAGGCACCGCGCTCGGTGGAGGAGGTCGAGCGGAAGCTGCCCGAGGAGGTCACGCGGGCGCGTCTTGACCTGTGGCCGTTCCGTCACACGGCGGGATACGCCCTCAAGGAGGGACAGTCGCCGCAGTTGCCGGGTACCCCCCCGTTCTACAGCAACTATGAGGATGTCGGCCCGTTTCCCGGTGCCGACGATGAGGACCTTGCGTTCAAGAAGGTGGTCACCTATATCGGAACGTTGTTGAGCGGTCTGGTTGTCCCGCTGCTCTAGCCTCCGGGAGGAACGGCAGGGGTCGGACGGGTTCTACCAGGGGTCGGCGATGGGCACGACATCAGCCACCGAGTCGGGGAGCGAGGACAATATCCGGGCGACGGACAGGTGGTCGCCGGGGAACGTCAGGTCCGGGCGCACATCCGCCAGGGGTTGCACGACAAA
>CAZGBW010000093.1:0-8368 GCA_964523995.1 uncultured Victivallales bacterium
AACCGGCTTTTCCGCCCGATGGAATCAGGAAAACATGACCACTGAAATGAACACCGCATTCGGAAGGACTCCAGCATGAACTGTGGCGTGAATGAGGATTTGGCGGCTCTGGCGCCGCAGTTGCGTGACGATCCGGAACTGAAGCGGTTTGCCCAATCGCGCCGCGCGCTGGCGGCGGATCCCTACCGGCCGCTCTACCATTTCGTCAGCCCCGAGCGCACCCTGAACGATCCGAACGGGCTCTGTTTCTGGCAGGGGTCGAGGTTTTCGTCAACGGCCGGCAGTGCGTCACCGTGCGCGTCTATCCGGGCCGCGCCGACAGTGTCGGCGTCTCGCTGCGCGCTCAGGGGGCGGAGGCCGAGTTCGGGCTCTCGACGCGTGGCAGATGAAAAGCATCGATGGCGGACGACGGCAGGGTGTTTGCCGCAGGACAGATACAGAGAGGACCATTCCATGCCGAGGCAGAGGATACAAGCATGAGTGACACGAGAAGATACACGTTTCATCTGCTGCCTAACGCGCACCTGGATCCAGTGTGGTTCTGGGACTGGCGCGAGGGGCTGAACGAGGGAATCATCACAACCCGGACGGTGCTCGACCTCATGGACGAGTTTCCGGATCTGACGTTCATGCGCGGCGAGGCGGCGCTGTACCGCCACATCGAGACGCACGATCCGGCGACTTTTCGCCGCGTGCGCCGGATGGTTGAGGCCGGGCGCTGGGACGTGGTGGGCGGAACCTGGATCCAGCCCGACACCAACCTGTCGGCCACGGAGACCTTGCTGCGCCACTTCTGGCTGGGTCAGGCCTATTTCCGCAGCCGCTTCGGGCTTGCGCCGCGGGTGGCGTGGGCCGCGGATTCGTTTGGCCACAGCGCCGGGTTGCCGGAGATCCTGGCAGCCTCCGGCATGGATGGGTTCTCCTTCAGCCGGCCCGGCAACAACCAGGTTCCGCTCTCAAAGACGGCGTTCTGGTGGGAGGGCGCGGGTGGAGCGCGCATTCTGTCATACCGCGTGCCGCCCTGCGGTTGGTATGGCTGTGAGCGGGACGAGATGCCGCGCCGGCTCGACGGAAGTCTGGAACTGGCGCGCCAATCCGACCTGAGCAACGTGGGCGTGTACATGGGCCTTGGCAACCACGGCGGTGGACCCACGCGCCGGCAGATCCGCGACGTGCATGCCTGGGCGAAAGCCCACCCGGAGGTGGAGGTGCGCTTCTCCACCCTGCATCGTCTGCTGGACGCGGTGCGTGCCGAGGCGCGGCGCAACGGCGAGGGGTTCCTGCCCGTGCATCGCGGCGAGCTCAATTTCTGTCTGCGCGGCTGCTATGCCTCGCAACTCGGTTTCAAGACGCTGTATCGCAAGGCCGAGGCGGCAATCAACCGTTCTGAACGGCTGGACGCGGTGGTGGCGGCCCGCCTCGGGCGGCGGCCGGCTGACCTCACGGCCGCGTGGGAGTCCGTGCTGTTCAACTCGTTCCATGACATCCTGCCGGGCAGCAGCATCGAGCGGGCGTACGACGACCAGCGCGAGGAGCTCGGCGGCGCGATCCATGCCGGCCGGGGCGTCGAGCTGGCCGCGCTCAATGCGCTGGCGGCGCGGATGGATACGCGTGTCAAGCCGGAGAAGGGGGACCGCCCCGGTCCGGCGCTGTTCGCCGTCTTCAATCCGCATCCGCACGAGTACCGCGGGCCCCTGGAACTCGAAGCCGCTCTCGATTACCGGCCGATCGGGTCCTACTACAACCGTGTGGATGAGCTTCCGGTTGAGGTGCGCGGCCCGGACCGTCGGCCGGTGGCGCATCAATGTGTTGCCACCGAACACTCCAGCCTGCCGCAGCATGCCTGGCGCAAACGGGTGGTGCTGTCCGTGACGCTGCCGCCGCTCGGGTGGAGCGTGTTCGAGATACAGTGGGTCGAGGGCGCGCGAAAGCCGAAAGTGAAGGCCCCGGTGACGGTGCGCGGCAATGCGATCGACAACGGGATCTATCAGGTTGAGGCGCGCAAGGGCGCGGCGGGCATCCGCATACAGCACCGCGGCAAGCCGGTGTTCGGCGCGGCGGGCCTGCACGTCATCACTGTGGAGGATCCCTGGGGTTCCTGGGGCAACATGGAAGAACTGCCGGAGGCCCTGAACCTTTGCGCTGTGCGCTGCCGCTGGAAGGTCACGCAGGTGGAGGTGCTCGAGCGCGGTCCTGAACGCGCCGTGCTCTGGGTGCGTCTGGAAGGCGGCGCGTCGCGGCTGGACCTCGCGTTCTCCCTGTCCAGCCGGCGGGAAGCCGTGGACGTGTCGGCGCGGCTCTTCTGGAACGAGCGCTCGGCCCGGCTCAAGCTGGTCATGCCGGCCGGCGCGTCGGGCGCGGAGTACGACGTACCCGGCGGCACGGTCCGGCGGGGCGAGGCGGGCGAGGTGCCGGGCGGACGTTGGGTGCGGACGCTGGGCGCGCGGTTGGGGTTCGCCAGCGACGCCCTGTACTGCTTCGACCTCACCCGCGGGGCGCTGCGCGCCACGCTGGCGCGTGCCACTCGATTCGCCAATGACGTCAAGACCGGGCCGGACGCCGAACCGTGGCGGCCGGCGACGGATGCGGGCGAGCATCGCTTCCGCTTTGCGCTCACGCCGGGCGGGGCTGACCTGCCGCGCCTGGCGGCGGAGTTGGAGATGTCGCCGGCGGTGGTCACGGCGACGGCGCACACCGGCACTCTGCCCCGGTGCGGATCGCTTGCCGCGCTCGCGCCCGAAGGGTTCCGCCTTCTTGCGCTGCAGCCCGCGCAGGACGGCAAGGGGTTGCTGATGCGGGTGCAGGAGACTGCTGGCAAGGGCGGGCGCCCGGAGTTGACGTGGCTGGGCCGCCGCCTCACGCTGGACGCGGTCGGCGCGCATCAGATCGCCAGCTGGCGGCTGGCGGAGAGCGGCGGGCGCTGGAGCGCCACGCGGATCAGGGATCGACTCCAGTCGGATCGCTCCCTGCAAAAGACGGTAACGAAAATCGAGGACAGTCTGAAATTAACAGCAAAAGTTTCAAAACTGAAGTGAAAGTCCATATACGACCCCGATGCCTACCCTATACGACCCCGATGCCCACCGACCCCGATGCCCACCCCGATGCCCTGGACAAGGTGCATGGCCATCGGCAAGAACTGCCCCGGCTTCTTCCTTGCCGTGGGCAACCGAAGAAGAAAGGGACACTCCATTGACCTTTCTGCGTCTCCGCCAACCCGCCTGGGCCAACGAAGAGCTCCTGCCCTATGTGTCCCGGAGTATGGCCCTGCCTGTCTCGCCGGAGAATGAAGCGATGGTGGTCCGTCAGCTGCTGGCCAACCATGCGGCGGTGTTAAAGGAACTTCAACAGTGGCGCAGCGCGTCAACGAAAGGAACGACTCATGAGTAATGCCTATTATATCAACTTGAAGAAGGTCCCGGCGGAATTAAGGGAGGGCTTGAAGCGTGTCAGTCGCGTGGCGGCCCTCGATTTTGAGAATCAGCGTTTGCTGGAAATCATATTTTCACAGGGAGCGGCCGGGGTCCGCGTCACGGGCGGAGCGAACGCAATTTGCGTCGGCTACGGTGAGCGGAATGATGCCTTCCGGGCGCTCGGCCTGATCCGGGCCAGGACGGGAAAAGCGGTGGCCAGTCTGGATATCACGGAGATCCGGAAAATCCAGAAGACCTCAGTGATGGTGGATGTGTCGCGCAACGCAGTTCTCAATGCCGCCGCGATGGAAGAGTGGTTGGTGTTCATGGCGTTGGCCGGCCTCAATGGATTCATGTTCTACACGGAGGACACGTTTAAGGTCCCCGGTGAGCCCCTGTTCGGTTATATGCGTGGCGCCTACAGCGAGAAGGAGCTCAAAGGATTTGACAAGATCGCCGACAGCCTTGGCATCGAGATGATCCCCTGTATCCAGACGCTGGCCCATCTTCAGCGCATTCTTGGATATGGCGCGTATTCCAAGATCAAGGACACGGAGTCGGTGATGCTGTGCGGTGAGGAGGAAACCTACCGGTTTATTGAGAAAATGATCAAGGCCGCGGTGGCTCCTTACAAATCCAAACGGATTCATATCGGGATGGACGAAGCCTGGGATATCGGGCGCGGGGTTCACTTGAGCCGGAACGGATATGAACCGCCCTTCGAGATCATCAGCAAGCATTTTGGAAAAGTGATGGAGATCTGCCGCAAGCTGGAGGTGAAGCCCATGATGTGGAGCGATATGTTCTTCCGGGTGCTGTCCAAGAGGCATGACTACTATGACACCTCGATCCAGGTGACCCCGGCGATCAAAAAAGCCATTCCTGTGGATGTCGATCAGGTCTATTGGGATTACTACCATTTCAAGGCGGACGACTATGACGCCATGATTGACAAGCATGTCGAGATGGGGCGGGTGCCGATTGTGGCCCCTGGCGCGCAGACCTGGAACCGGTTCTGGGCCGCCTATGAGTACGCCGAGAAAACCATGGCCGCCTGTTATGAGTCGTCCATCAGGAAGGGCGTTAAGGAGATCATTGTCACCCTATGGGGTGATGACGGCACCGAATGTGACTTCACGTCCAGTTGGCCGCTGCTTCAATACGCGGCGGACATGAGTTTTTCCGGCGACCCGTCGCTGGCCGCCACGCGTGAGAATGTCAAGGGGTCGCTGGGTGTGGATTATGATGACTGGAGGGCGGGCGAGCGGATTGACCGCCTGCCGTTCATGAAGAATTACGCGCCCGTGTCCAAGACGCTGCTGTGGGAAGATCCCCTGTATGGCTTGTTCCAACCGCAATTGGAGGGGCGGAAGCTCAATGGGCATTTCGCGAATGTGGCGGCGGATTTGAAGCCCCGGCTCAGGAATCCGCGCAATGAGCGGCTCAGGCTCCCGTATCTGCTGGCGACGGTCTTGTCGCGCAAGGCGGATCTGCCCAGCCAACTGCGTGCGGCCTATCTGAAGGGCGATAAAGCGGCGCTGAAAAAATACCTGAAGACGGAGATTCCTCAAATCATCAAGGATATCAAAGCGCTGAACGACACTCATCGTGAGGTCTGGCACCGCAACAATAAGCCCTTTGGCTGGGAAATCCTCGAGCGACGCTATGGGGGATTGCTGGGCGTGTGTGAGAACCTGAAGCGGCGGCTGGGAGCCTATCTGGCCGGACAGGTTGCCCGGCTTGAGGAGCTTGATGAGAAGCGGGTCAAGATATGGGAAAATTCTGCGGCCCAACTGCCGCAGTGTGGCGCGTTAAGGTTGCAGGGCAATGGCCATATCTACCATTGAGCCCGATTATTTCTTGCGGCGGGTCCGGTATGGGGCGGCGTCAGGGTCAGACCTGTACAATGTACATTGGCGGCGTCAGGGTCAGACCTGTACAATGTACATTGACAGGCGTGTGATGGTATGGGAAGGAAGGCGACATGCCGAGGCCATGGAGATTGAGGTTTGCGGGAGCGAAGTATCATCTGACCCAACGCGGGAACGGAGGGCAAGCCGTGTTCCTGGGCGCCGATGACTACGGTCGCTTTCTGGAACAACTGGATCACTGCTTGGACGCCCTGTCAAAGTACATTGTACAGGTCTGACCCTGAAGCCCCTGAAGCCCCTGAAGCCCCCAGTTTGGGCAGCAACGTCTCCGGCTGCATCATGTCCTGCGCTTCGATACTTGAGAGGACGGTCTTACCGTCCGGAGCCACCACCACGATCGCGGGCACGCCCGGAACATGGAACTCTGCCGCTTTCTTTGGATACCGCTCCGCATCGACCTTCACCACCAGCATCTTGCCCAGGGCCTTGACCACGCGATCATCCTTGAACGTGGTGGCCTCAACCTTCTTGCAGATGCCGCAACTCTCCATGTAGAAGCGCATGACCAGCGGACGTTTCGCCAGCGCGGCCTGCTGCAGTGCCTGCTCAAGATCTTCGCCGGGCCGCGGAGGTTCCGCCACTGCGGTTTGCGGCGGTGCCTGCTCACGATCTGCGACGGGCCGCGCGGCGATCTTGTTCAACGCCTCCAGGAACTTCTTCGCGTCCAGGTGATCTTCGGGGGCGATGAGGCCCTTTTTGGTGACGCCGTCGGGTTCCAGAAGCAGGGTTGAGGGGATGACCCTGACGCCGAGTTTTTTGGCCAGGTCGGGACAGGCGACTGCGTCAAAAACAAAAAGATTAAAGCGTTTTTCCAGCTCCTGCCGGACTTCCTTTTTCCCGAAGATGCCCATCTCGGCTTTGACGCTGGTTTCGTCGAGGGCCGAAGTGAACCCAATCAGGATCGGCTTTTCCTTTTTCGCGCCCGCTTCTTTGATTTCGAGTTCCTCGGCCGAGGTCAAGTCCGGCTTGATCTCGTCGCCTTCGTAGGCGATGACGAGTGTCGGGCGGAAGGCGTAGTCGCCATTTTCGCTTGAGGCGATTGGCGCGTCGATAACAGCACTCTCTTTGCCGTCCTTGGTCCCCTTGAGGAGCAGGCCGAAGTTTGGAGTGTCGCCGGATTGCCACTTCCTGGCGATTTCGGTAATGTCCATTTCGACGAGGCGGTTCTTCTCGATGGCGCGCGTGTACACTACGCCCATTTTTTCGCGTATCGGGAAATTGCTGATGTCCGCCGTTCCGGCGACCTCCGCGAAGCGGTCTTTTTCCGGATCGTCGCATCCGCCTTTTTCCCATAAGATGACCTTGTCCTCCGGTTTCGGCCAGCTCCAGTGTTTCGGCCCCAACCAACAGCAGGAGGTGACGTTATTTTCCGTTGGAACTTCATTCCATTCGCGGCGAATGGCGTAGGCCTCGATCCTGGTATTTTCGCCGACATTGGCATCCTGGGTGACGACGAGAGTGAGGCGTAGCTTTGCGCCCAGGATTTTGGCGTTTTTGGGAAGCGGCGCGAGACTGAACTGGACTATGCTGCGGTGGATTTGGCGTTCTGGCACGCTAGGATCTTGCCAACTGTTAACGCCTATAAAGGTTTCGTTGCCGCGATTTTTGTGCTGCTCACGGTTCTCGATAGTATTGTCGGCTACGCTGGTGTTGATAACAACTTCCTCCGGAAAGAGCTTCTCGCCCTGGAGTTTGCCTGGCGCGCGCCTGAGCGAGACGAACTTCGCTTTGGGGTACTTCTCCTTGAGCGCCGCATAGGCCGGGTCTTTGATGGCTTTGCCGTCATCCGGATTTATGACCTCGACGGGATAGACGCAGTTCAGATGTCCGCCCATCTGCTCCGGACGAAGCAGGCGGACGATGAATTGATGGTTGCCGGAGGGAACGTGATTGGGTATCAGCAACGACTGAAAGGCGCTCCCTGCGCATGCACAGCCTTTGGTAAAGGGGAGGTCCTCTTTAAAGACGTTGTCCTTGTCCAGGACGCGGAGGAAGGCGATGCTCTGGCCGTAAACCGGTAACTTCGACTCCATGAAGTTGATGCGATTGTCTATTTTGTCGCCAACGTGCGCGACGGTGGTATTGAACCCGGCCATGCGCCCCGCCTCGAGTTTGCCCAGGGACTCGCCCGGCTGTTTTCCCTCCACCAGGACGACGGCCTGACCGCCGAAGCGATGGACCGGGGCGCTCTTGATGTCATTCGACCAGCGGAGCGGTTCCCGGCTTGGAAGGACGCTTACCCAGTAGTCCCCGTAAGGCGCGGTTCGAGAATAGCCAGTGTCATAGACCGTCTGGCTGTTTTCGTCGAGCACGATTTTAAAGTTAAACGTATCGGCGCCCTCCTTTGCCTTGATCCCCTTGATATCGAAAAACTTCAATTTAGCGTTATGCGGATGGACTGGGCCGAAGAACTTTTCGTTGGGCTCGGTCAGGTCGCCGTTGTAGTTGAGATCGAGGTAGAGCGTGTCATAGCCCTTGCCTGGAGTGGATTCGTCCCAGGCCATCGGCATGACGCTTTTGTTGTCGTCGCCGAGGACCCAAAGGGTGTATCGGGCCTTGGATTTGTATTCAGGCTCTTTTTTGAGGGTCCGCTCGATCCAGGAAAAATCCTCCATTGTGTATTTTTGCATCAGGGAGGGAATGGGCTTATGGAACGTGAAGGGCAGATTGAAAACGGCCTCCTTGAGCACCGGAGCCGTCGCCTCGGGCTTCTTTGCCTCTTCCTTTGGTGCTGTCTGGCCTTCGGCGGCGAAGAGCAGGCCGGACGAGATCCCTGACAGAATGCAGAGCAGGACGATGGAGAGTGAAACTTTTCGCATGAGGTCTCCTATTGATGTTGCTGGATTGTGGAGAGGTGTGGTCTTTCCTGACCATTCCCCGTTGTCTACTTTGAGACATGATCTTGATGTACCGTTTTTGTAATCTGCTGACTCGTTCATGTTTCTTTCTCCTTTGTGATTATCTTCAAATTCACTACCATCCCATAGATTTTTCTGAATGATCTCGCGCAGAGGCGCAGGGACG
>CAZGBW010000094.1:0-8362 GCA_964523995.1 uncultured Victivallales bacterium
CCCTGCGCGATCTCGGCGCGGAAACGCTTTACGTGCGCTGCAACGTCGCCGACCGGACCGACCGGGTGGCGATGCTGGACAAGGCCCGGCACCGTTATGGCCGACTCAACGTGCTGGTGAACAACGCCGGCATCGCCCCGCGGCAGCGGCTGGACATTCTCCAGGCAACGGAGGAGAGCTACGAGGACGTCATGCGGACCAACCTGCAGGGACCCTATTTCCTGACGCAGGCTGCCGCCCGATGGATGATCGAACAGAAGGCGGGCGATCCCGGCTGGACCGGCTGCATCATCAGCGTCTCCTCCATCTCCGCCACCGTAGCCTCGCCCAATCGCGGGGAATACTGCATTTCCAAGGCGGGCGTCAGCATGGCCACGCAACTGTGGGCTGCAAGGCTCGGTGAGTACGCGATTCCGGTATACGAAGTCCGGCCCGGGGTTATCGCCACGGATATGACCGCCGGTGTGAAGGCGAAGTACGACGCTATGATTGCCGACGGGCTCTGCGTGCAGAAGCGCTGGGGAACACCGGAGGATGTCGGCCGCGCGGTCGCCGCCCTGGCGGGCGGTGCCTTCCCCTACTCCACTGGCCAGGTGATCATGGTGGACGGCGGACTGACACTGCCGCGCCTGTAGACGGTCCGGCCATCAGGCAAGGCAGTCGCGGCAATGACCGTACAGGATCACCTCATGCCCCTCGACCTGGAAGCCACGGGGCACGCCCTTGTCGCCTGTGTACGAACAACCGGTCAGTTCAAAGACCCTTCCACAGCCGGTGCAGGCGAAGTGGTGGTGATGCTTGAGCCCCGCCTTCTCATAGCGCGACGGATGGCCAGGGATATCCACCGGCACCACGAGCTGCTCCTGCTGCATCGCGCCCAGAGCCCGGTAAACCGTCGCCAGGCCAAGCCCGGGAATCAGCCCCTGCGCGGCATCCAGCACTTCCTCTGAACTCAAAGGACGCTCTGCCGCCTCCATGACCTGCCGGATCGCCCGACGCTGTTTTGTGTCCCGCCGTATCACGCCCTGCCCCTCATCTGGAAACGCTTCATGAATAATGCCGCCAGACCCTAGACCGGACTCCAGGCGAAAGCCAGCCGCGAACGCGCACCGAACGCCGCCGCGCAGTGGATCGCCACCTCCCGGTGAAATTGCTAATGAGTTTATATTATCATTAAGCGTTGTCAATAGTTATTGACGGGAATGCGTCAAGAAACGACATTAGGTTGTTCCAACAAGGGGAGGCATGCGCGAATGACATTGAATGATCTCACGGGGACCGCCGGCATTGAAACACTGCATACCGATTTCGATCCGGATACCCTCATTTCCAGCGGCTACACCTCCGACCTGCTCAGCGACGTCATGGGCAATGCCAAGGACGGGTGCATCCTGATCACGATCCAGGCCCATAACAATACGGTGGCTGTGGCATCCCTGACCGGTGCGGCCTGCATCCTGGTTTGCGGCGGTCGTTCCGTTCCTGAGGATATGATTGCGTCTGCCCGGCGGGAACGCATCGCGCTGTTCCGCACCGCGGAAAACCAGTTCCAGGCATCCAACAGGATCGGCAAGCGGATCGGGGCGTGAACATGCTGGCCGATCTGCACTACCATTCGTGCCTTTCGCCATGCGCATCGCTCGAAATGAGTCCGTCGCGGATCGCCGAGACCGCCGCCTCCATGGGTATCCGTCTCGTGGCGCTCACCGATCACAATTCGGCGCGGAACTGCCCCGCCTTCCGCGACGCCTGCCAGCGGCACGGCATTATTCCCCTGTTCGGCATGGAGGTCACCACAGCGGAGGAGTGTCATGTCCTGGCGATCTTCGACAATCTGGAGAATGCCCTGCGCATGGATCAGTGGGTCTCTGACTCACAGCCCCGCGTGCCGCTGAACCTGGACTACTACAGCGACCAGGCCGTCGTGGATGCCGACGATAACGTCCTTGATCGGGTCGAGCATTTCCTGGGCACGGCGATCTCGCAGACTCTGGATTCGGTCCGTTCGCGGACGCTTCGTCTCGGCGGGCTGTTCATCCCGAGTCACATCAACCGCCCATCCTTCAGCATCGAGTCACAGCTCGGGTTCCTCCCGCCCGGTCATTACGACGCCATCGAGGTCCTGCCCGGTACCGTGCACGAGTACCGCCGGCGCTATCCGAACCTGCCCGTGATCACCGCGTCCGACGCCCATTGCCCCGAGCAGATTGGCACTGCCCCTTTCCATCTCAAGCTGAAGAACACCGATATTGAATCCATACGCTCCGCCCTGCTTGAACTGACGACCGTTAACTGAAGGAGGGGTATGTCCGCCTATCCAGTCATCATCCTGTTTGCCGCCATCCTGCTGCTGGCCATCGTGGGTGCCGGTATTTTCCCGTGGACGGTACTGACCGTCGCCATGGTGCTCTCCCTTTGCCTCCGCCCGTGGATGGCGGGAAAGGCCGGGAACGGGCTTCCGGATCCGCGCAAGCTCCTCGCCTCCCCGCTTGCACTGCTCCTGGGCTACCTGCTGCTGGTCCTGCTGCCCATGCCCGCCGGAATGTCGTCCCTTTCCGGGGCGGCTCGGGCGCAGCAGAACCGCATCGTTTCCACGACGCTGGAGGCGGTATCCGACGCCGGCCTGGACACAGGGGGGGTGCCATGGTTCTCGACCACCCGAAGCCGGGCCGGCACACTGCGGTTCCTTCTCCTTGTGATTCCGATGGCGGCAAGCTGGCGAATCATGACGAATGCCACGGCTCGCCAGCGAGAACACTGGCTCCGCGCGCTGCTTGCCACCGCCGCGCTCATGGGGGTCGCCGGCATCCTCGGGAACCGGATTCACCCCCAGGGGGATACGCTCTGGTGGTTCATCCCCGTGCCGCATGGCCTTCCCGGCCCGATGGGCGGGTTCATGAACCGCAACCATTTCGCCGGTTTCTGCGCGATCCTCGCGCCGGCCGCAACGGCTCTGGCGGTCCAGGACATCCGGCACCGCCGGATCCTGACGGCACTGATGAACCTGGCCTCTACCGCCGCGCTATCGTTGGGCGTCCTGTTCTCGCTATCGCGCGGCGGAATGGTCGCGCTGGCGGCCGGGAACGCGGTATTGCTCCTGATCGCACTGCTGCGTGGCAACACCGCCACCCGCGCGCTCACCGTCCTCGCCACGGTCCTGCTGGCGGCATCCGCCATCGTTGTCGTCCAACGCCACGATGACATCCTCGAGCGGGCCCTGAGCCTGCGTGCCCCGGCATCCGAACTCAGCCTGCAAACCCGCATCGGCGCCTGGCGCGATTCCATTCGCCTCTGGCGCCAATACCCGCTGCTTGGAGCGGGACCCAACGCCTTCCGGGCGGTCTACCCGCAGCACCGTCGCTCCTCCGAACGGGATGCCCGCGATTTCGCCGAGAATGAGTATGTGCAATGGATCGCCGAAACCGGGATTGCCGGCGCCCTGCTTTTCCTCTTCTTTGCGGTCAGACTGGTCAGGAACGGCTACCGCGCATTGCGTGCCGCACCGCCTGGACGGCTGGCGGCACCCGTTGCGGCGGCCGCCGCCCTTGCCGCCGCCGCCGCCCATGCCCTTGTTGATTTCCCCATGCACTTGCCGCTTTATGCCATTACGCTGGCCGCCATCACCGGCCTGCTCTGGCCCATACCCGGTGACGACGGCACCGATGGCCCGCCGCGGTACGCGACGGAGGTTCCCGCCTTGACCCGCTGGATGGGTGCTGCCGGATTCGCCACAGCGCTGCTGCTGCTATGCGTCGACACCCGCCTTGACATGGCCGGGCGTATCGGCAGCGCCAACCTGGCCGACACCTCGCGCGCCCTCGCGGGCGCACCCACATCGCCTGTCGCCTGGCGCCGTCTGGCGGCCCTCCTTTGGCAGAACGGGACCCCTCCTGCACAGGCACTGGCCGAACGCTGCCTCACGCAGGCGGCGGCCTATGACCCGAACAACTATCCGCTCTGGACCCGACTCGGCGATATGCGGCGGGATCTCGGTGACAAGCCCGGCGCCATGGATGCCTACCGCCGGGTCAAGTCCCTGCGAGACTGGGTCAACGTTCCAACCCATCTGCCGGAGGATCCCTGATATGCACCAACCTCTCTTCGGCGCGATGATCCCCCTCTTGATGGCCGCGGCGGTCTACACGTTCCGCCGCGGGCACGCCTCGCTTCGGATGCTCATCATCACCCCGGCGGCAATGGCCATCGGTGCGGTCTGGGCCGTGATCCCCGACTTGCCCCGCCTGCTCGGTGCACAGGCGCTCTACCAGCGCCTGGCCAGCGATCCCCGCATGGATGTCTTCCTGTGGCATTACTCCATAGACCGGATCGAGACCGAAACCCTCGATCTACTGGGACCGCTGTTCAACAGCCTCTTCGCCATTATGATTTTCCTGCTCATCGCCGCCGCCTGGCGCGAACTCGCCCGTGCCGAGACATCCACCCCCAACCCGGAGCAGTGAAATGGCACAATCCACACTCCATCTGTCGTTCGGGATGCTGATCGGAACCCTGCTCTCCATCCGGCCTCTCTGGCGGGCATGGGTCCAGGATCGGCCTGTCGCCCGCCCGATTGCCCGTTGGTGCCTGATCACCCTTGCAATGGGCATCATTGCCGTGATCCCCGCCCTGGTCCGCCGCCTGGGCGACAACCCCGATATCGGGAGAGGTGCGGGATGGAACCTCTTCCTGTTCTATCCGCTGCTGGACCGGTTGCCACTGCCCAGCATTCTCGCCGGTGAGCTGGCCGCCGCCGGTCTTTTCGCCCTCCAGTACGCGGTCATCCTGCTGGCGATCCGCCGCGCCTACCGCCATACCATCCGTGGGACCAGCGAAAACTAGACAATCATGCGCAAGTCAGGTAGGATCCCGGACCTGTTCATAAAACACGGGGGGTCATGAAGCGGAATAACCTGGAACGCACTGAAAAATTTCTGATAAGGCTGATCGAAAGCAAAGCCGCTGACCAACTCCATTCCAAGCGAATCCGCCTACTGCTCTGGACCCTGAAACAGCTGTCACACCTTTACCGGGCCGTCATCCAGCTGCGCCTCCTCTTCTACAGCAAGGGCATCCTGCGCCACCATACCCTCGGATGCCAGGTCATCAGCGTCGGAAACCTGACGGTCGGGGGCACCGGCAAGACTCCGGTTGTGGAAATCTTCGCCCGTGAACTCCAGGCCGCAGGCCGGCGGGTCGCCATCCTCAGCCGCGGCTATAAGAAATCCAGTCCGCCGTTTCTTCAGCGCCTGACCCAGATGCTGACCTTCCACGATCAGCGGACGCCACCCCGCGTGGTTTCCGATGGCACGGCACTGCTGCTGGACTCGGCCATGAGCGGCGACGAGCCCTACATGCTGGCCACCAACCTACCGAACGTCGCGGTCCTGGTCGGCAAGGACCGCGTCAAGAGCGGCCGCTACGCGATCAACAAGTTCGGCTGCGACACGCTGATCCTCGACGATGGATTCCAGTACCTGTCCCTCAAGCCACGGGTGCAGATTGTGCTGGTGGACAAGACCAATCCCTTCGGAAACGAACATGTCCTGCCGCGCGGAATCCTGCGCGAGCCGATCAAGAACATCAAGCGGGCGGACTTCATCTTCATCACGAAATCCGACGGCAAGGACACGGAACCCCTGAAAGAGCAGATCCGACGGATGAACCCCCGTGCGGAAATCATCGAATGCCGCCATTGTCCCCGCTATCTCCAGCGTGTCACGAGCGCGGAACGCCTTGATCTCGATACACTGAAGGGAAAACGGGTTGCCGCCCTGTCCGGGATCGCCGCCCCGGCCGGTTTCGAATCGTCATTGGAAACCTTCGGTGCGGAAATCATCGAGCGCCACCGGTTTGCCGATCACCACCGCTACACGCAGCAGGAGCTTATCGATATCATCAATGATGCCAGGCGCGAGCATGCGGACGCCATCATCACCACCGAGAAGGATGCCGTCCGCTTCCCGAATCTCAGCCGCTACGATGTACCCATCTATTTCCTGCGGGTGGATATCGAGATCCTGGATGGCGCCGATGACTTCAAGGAAAGCATCGAACGGATCTGCTTCCGGAATGTCGAGCAGGAAAGGCCATCTTGAGCACCACGACGAAGATCCTGGTCGTCGGGGTCAACTGGCTCGGCGATGCCTGCATGACCATGCCGGCGCTGCAACGGTTCCGGCAGCAATACCCCGGAGCCCGCCTTGCCATGCTGGTCAAGCCTTCGCTGACCTCGCTCTGGCACCTTCACCCGGCGATTGACGACGTGCTGACGCTGGAACCCGGCAATACCGGACTCTGGCGGACCGCATCCCGGCTCCGCCGGGAGAAATACGGCACCGCCTATATCTTCCCGAATTCATGGCGTTCGGCGATCGTTCCCTTCCTTGCCGGGATTCCAAATCGGATCGGAGCCGGCAGGGGTGCGCGCCGCGTCCTGCTGACCCGCCCTATCCGCCTGTCCGAACAGGCACGCGCAGGGCACCAGCAGTGGGAATACGCGGACATCCTTGGTCTTCCCCCTGCCGAGACACTACCCGAGCCAGCGCTGGTTCTTTCCCGCGGGGATACCATGCTCCCCCCCGCCCCGCCAGGGACACAAACCATCGGGCTGATTCCCGGAGCGGCACGCGGGGCGTCCAAACAATGGCCGGAATCGCATTTTCTCCGCACCGTCCTCCTGATCCAGAAGACGCTCCCCCGCTGCCGTTTCGCGATCTTCGGCACCGCTGCCGAGGCGGCGGTGTGCCAACGCCTTGCCGATGCCCTGCCCGCCTCTGCCATTACACTGGCGGGCCGGACCACCCTGCCGCAGCTGGCCGCGGCGCTGGGGGCCTGCGACACGGTGATCTGCAACGACAGCGGGGGAATGCATCTGGCCGCCGCCGCCGGTACGCCCGTTGTAGCCGTGTACGGACTCACCGACCCCGCGAAAACCGGACCGCTGGGCACGGCCCATCAATGCATCCGGACCGATCACCCTCGGGCCTCCCGCGACATCGCACGTCGCGACACGGAAGCCATCCGCATGCTTGAAACCATTGCGCCCGAACGCGTGGCATTGGCCGCCATGAAGAACCTGCACGCCGCGATCCCCCCATCCCCATGAATGTTTTCCGACATGCCGCCGTCGTCAGCTTCTTTACCGGAACAAGCCGGATGCTGGGCTTTGTCCGCGAAATCGTCATGGCGCACTTCTTCGGAACCTCCCTGTCCAAATCGGTTTTTGATGTTGCCTTCCGGATCCCCAACCTGTTCCGCAACCTTCTCGGCGAAGGTGCGCTCTCCGCCGCTTTCATTCCCGTCTTTGCAGAAACCCTTGAAAAAGAAGGGCGTAAGGAGGCCAACCAGCTGGCCGGACGGGCGATGTCCATGCTCGTCTCGTTTCTCATCCTGGTCACCATCGCCGCAATCATCATCATCACGATCGCCATGCGGCATGTGGAGGACGGCGGACGCGCGGCCGCCGTCCTGCCGCTGCTCCGGATCATGTTCCCCTACACCGTCTTCATCTGCGTCGTGGCACTATGCATGGGCATTCTCAACGCGGTGAACCATTTTTCCGTCCCGGCGGCCACGCCGGTCATCCTGAACCTGGTCTGGATCGCCGCCGCCTTCCTGCTCTGCCCTCGCTTCGGGAACACCCTGGAGCAGCGCATCTACGGCATCGCGTGGGCCGTTCTCGGCTCGGGCGTCATCCAGCTTGCCGTTCAAATCCCGGTCCTCCTCTATTTCCGGGTCTGGCCGCGCTGGTCTTTCTCATGGAATGATCCGCGCATCCACCGGGTCCTGCTGCTGATGGGCCCCGTCGCCGTCGGGATGGGCGTTCACCAGATCAATATTGTCATTGACGGCGTCCTTGCCCTCTGGGCAGGCCCGTGGGCGCCGGCAGCCCTCTCTTATGCGGAGCGGTTGATCTACCTGCCGCTGGGCATCTTCGCAACCGCCCTCGGAACCGTCCTGCTACCCGCGTTTTCCAAACAGGCGGCAACCCACTGCACGTCGGAAATCCCCGTCACCCTCGCCCGCTCCCTGACCGGACTGATGCTCGTGATGACCCCCGCCGCCGCCGGCCTGATGATTCTGGCAACCCCGATTGTGCGGCTGGCCTACCAGGCCGGACATTTCGATGAGCTCTCCACCGTCCTGACCGCCAGGGCACTCGTGTTCTACGCCCCCGGCCTGGTCGTCTTCAGCATCTCGAAACTGCTGGTTCCTGCCTTTTACGCCGTGAAGGACACACGCACCCCGGTGCAAGCCGGAATGGCCGCCGTTGCCATCAACTTCTCATTGAACGTCCTTTTTGTCACAACATTCCCCACCGACTACAAACACGCAGGCCTGGCCTTGGCAACGGTGATCGCCG
>CAZGBW010000095.1:0-3170 GCA_964523995.1 uncultured Victivallales bacterium
GTCTTCTCGGGCCTGTATGTGAACATGATCCGGGCCGGGGAGGCCGGCGGTGCGCTTCACGAGGTGCTCAAGCGCCTGGTCGAGCATTACGAGCGGGTCCAGGACCTGAAGGAAAAGGTCGTGATGGCCCTGGTCTACCCGCTGATCGTGATGATCATGGGGGCGGCCACGCTGGTGTTCTCGATGGTCAACGTGGTTCCCAAGTTCCAGCGTATTTTCGAGCAGATGAATCAGACACTGCCGCTGCCGACGCGGATCCTGATCGGCATGAGCTCGTTCCTGACGCATTACGGGGTTTTTGTGCTGGTCGGCCTGGGGGTGCTGGGGGTGCTTGTGCATCGGGCGGTCAAGACCCGCAACGGGCAATTGTGGTGGCACGGCACGCTTTTGCGGATGCCGCTGGTGCGCGGGATTGTCGCCTCGGGTGTCTATGCCAACCTGGCGCGTACGCTCGGGGTTCTCCTGAGCAACGGCGTTCCGGTGCTGCAGGCCCTCGGGATTGTCGAGCTCACGGTGGGCAACGCGGTGATCAGCCGTGAACTTCGCAATGCGCGGGAGCGGGTGACGGACGGTACCTCCATTTCCGGTCCGCTGGCGGCGGGCAAGGTGCTGCCGCCGATGCTGATCGACATGCTCTCGATCGGCGAGCAGACAGGCGACATGGCGGGCGCGCTCAGTCATATTGCCCGGCGCTACGAGAGCGAGCTGGACCGGAATGTGAAGATCTTCACGACGGCCCTGGAGCCGATCCTGATTGTGTTTGTCGCGGTTGCCGTCGGGTTTGTCGCCGTGAGTATCCTGATGGCAGTGTTCAACCTGACCAACGGCATGGGCGTATAGGTTGGCATGAGTAATCGCCTGCATGCGGAGACCATCGGCAACGGTCCGGTCTGGGTGCTGCTGCACGGGCTTTTCGGGGACGGGTCGAACTGGCGTGGCTTCGCCACACGTCTTTCGGATCGCTTCCGGTTCGTCCTGCCGGACCTGTGCAATCACGGCGATTCGCCGCGCGATGCCGGGGCCACGCTGAGGAGCATGGCGATGGATGTGCACGAGCTGCTGTGCCGCCTGGGACTGCGGGCCACCGGGGTTCTCGGGCATTCCATGGGTGGAAAGATCGCGATGCAGATGGCCTCCGATTATCCGGACGCGCTGGACCGGTTCATCGCCGTGGACATTGCGCCCCGGCATTACCGGCGTGATTTCGGGCCGCTGATCCGGGCCATGCGGCGGCTTGATCTTTCCGCGGGGCGCCGTCGCACGGATCTGGAGCGGGATCTGGCGCGCGGGATCTCGTCGCCGGCGGTCTGCCGGTTCCTGCTCAAGAGCGCGGTTCGGGGGGACGACGGCGGATGGCGCTGGACGTTCGGGCTCGATGAGATTGACGCGACGTATGAGGCCGTCCGCGGGGCGCCGGCCATGGCTGGTGAGTGCCGGGTCCCGGCGAAGTTCATCTGCGGTCAATTATCGAACTTCGTGCGTCCGGAGGATCTGGACCTGATCCGGCGGCTTTTCCCGGCGGCGGCGATTGTCGCTATCGAGGGTGCCGGGCATTGGGTTCACAGCGATGCGCCGGAGGCGTTCATGGCGGCGGCGGTTCCGTTCATGGCGCAGGTGCCAGGAGCGCCGCGTGCTCGCGCGGTGTGAGTGGGCGGTATTCCCCGGAAGGCAGGCGTCCAAGGCGAAGGTTGTTGACTTGAACGCGGCAGAGCCGCCCGATGCGCAGCCCGACGGCGTCGCACATTTTCCGGATCTGGCGGTTACGGCCCTCCTTGAGCGTGAACTCCAGAATGGTGCGCTGCTCGCCCGCCTGCCAGTGCTTTGGAGTAACAACGGCCGGACAGATGGGGGCCCCATCGATGACCAGGGGGCCGTTGAGGCGCTTGAGGACGCCGGGGGTCACCGGGCCGGCGACCGTGACCTCGTAGATCTTGCGATGCTCGTAGCGCGGGTGGGTGAGCCGGTTGGCGAGGTCGCCGTCGTTGGTCAGCAGGAGCAGTCCCTCGCTGTCCTTGTCCAGGCGTCCGATGGTGAAAAGGCGCTGCGGGATAGCGCGGAGCAGGTAGAACACGGTTTCCCCCTGCGTCCGGTCGGCACTGCAGATATAACCGGCGGGCTTGTTGAGCATCAACGTCATCGGCGGTGCGTCGAAGGTCACCGGTTTGCCGTTGACCACGATGACGTCCTTGCCGGGGGTGACCAGGGTCCCCATCTCGGAAACGACGGCCCCGTTGACGCTGACCCTCCCGTCGCGGATCAGTTGTTCTGCCGCTCGGCGCGAGGCGATACCGGCTAGGGCAATCGCTTTCTGGAGTCTTACAGGTTCCATGCCGCAGTCCCGGGGGTGATGCTCAGTAGGCGCCTTCGCCGAAAAGCACGACGCGCACGGTTTTGATGGCGATCTTCAGATCCAGAATCCAGTTGTGGTTGCGCAGGTAGAAAACATCCAGGATGCACATGTTGTGGAAGCTGACGTTGCTGCGTCCTGAAATCTGCCATAGGCAGGTCAGCCCCGGGAGTCCGCTGTGGCGGCTGTAGTGCCATTGCTCGTAGTAGTTCTCGAAGTCCCGGCGCGGCAGGGGGCGCGGCCCGACAATGACCATGTCGCCCTTGATCACATTGAGGAACTGCGGGAGTTCGTCCAGGCTGAAGCGGCGCAGGAAGCGGCCGAGAGGGGTGATCCGGGGGTCTTTCCTCATCTTGAACAACGCGCCGTCCGATTCATTGAACTCCTCGATCTGGGACAGCAGTTCCTCGGCCTGGTCGTACATGGTGCGGAACTTGTAGAGGCGGAACGGAATCCGGTTCACCCCGATCCGTTCCTGCACGAAGATGGCGGGGCCATGGCTGGTGAGACGGATCAGCAGGGCGATCAGGAGCATGAGCGGGGCGGCGAGCATCAGGGCGGCGAGTGCGGCGAGGACCGCCAGCGCCCGTCGTGGTATGCCGATGCGTCCGCGAAGCGCCGGTGCATCGAAATGGACCAGCGGGATACCGTGGATCCGGTCGCAGGACAGCCGGGCCCGGGTGACAAGCACGCCGAATTCCGGGGACAGGATCTTCACCGGGATGGACTCGTTCTGCGTCAATTCAAGCAGTTGCATGATCTCGGGGACGGAGAAGGCGGAGCAGTCGCAGATCAGCAGATCCGGCTGCCGCTGGCGGATGGC
>CAZGBW010000095.1:3270-8341 GCA_964523995.1 uncultured Victivallales bacterium
CATTGAGGACCAGGACCGAGGCGAAGAAGCTGCGCGGGTGGTACACATTGCGCTTGAGGTACCAGTAGGAATAGAAGATCGCGAGCGCGGCGGCGTTGGCGACGATGATATCCCAGGCGATGGGGCGTTCGATCAGGTGACGGCGGCCGTCGTACAGGCTGCGCAGGGCGTAGAGCGTGCACAGGACCGCGGTGAGGATGAGGATCAGGCGGAAGGCGCTGGAAATGTAGAACGACTGCAGGCTTTCCCCCGGAGCGCCGGGCTGGGTCCCAAACAGGACGGGTACCGTGCCGAACAAGGTCTCGCCGAGATCACTGTGGAAACGCAGGAAGAACGTGGCGGCATAGGCGGCAACGACTGCGCCGAAGTCGGCAAGGAAAGGCAGCAGCCAAGGAAAGCGCATCTGGCGGTTGTCAGGGTCTGGGCGCATGGCAGGTCCTCCGGTCCGTCCCGTTATTCCGGACGGGTATAGGGTTTGGAGACGATACGGCCCTCGGGAGGCAGGTCGTTGCGGGATATCCCCAGGTCGGTGAGCACGGCATCGGTGGTCTTGAAGTGGCACTTGACGGTATTGAGGAGCACTTGCGGCGTGTGGCGGCGGGCGAGGGAGACGGCGGCCGCGCGCACGGCGGCGGATGCGCCCTTGGGAATGTCCGCGTTGTACTGCTCGCGCATTTTCTGGAGGGCGATCAGGAATCCCTCGCGGGCGAGGATCGAGGCGGCGGCGACGGCCATATCGGATTCCGCCTTATGGCGCTGCACGAGCTCGATACCGCGGCCGGCTTTCATGAGAGCGCGTTCGACGCTTTCCTTGCTTCCGAACTGGTCGGAGATGGCCTTGGGGCAGTCCGGCACGGCCTGCAGCAGGTTCTCGATGGTGCGGGCGTGTCCCCAGGCGAGAATCCGGTTCACGCTGCGCATCTTGGCATAGAGCCGGTTGTAGGCGGTGGGTCCGATGGCGACGATGCTGAAGCGGTTGCCGAGAAGCTGGCGAAGGGCTGTGCCGATGGCCATGGCTTTTTTATCGCTGGAAATGGCCTTGCTATCCTTCACGTCCAGCTTGCGCATGGCCTCGAAGAGCGTCTCGTCCACATACGCGGCGGCAATCACCAGAGGACCGAAGAAATCACCCTTGCCGCTTTCGTCCACGCCCATGTGGGGGGTTGTCTGCTCGGGGTTCAGGGTCTGCTCGTAGCCGATGGTTGCCGTCCCGAGGACCAGGGGTTCGAGCGTGAACTCGACGAATTCGCGGGCTCCCTTGCCCTGGACAAGCAGCTTGCCGCTCTTGTACAGGTTGACGGCGCAGTCCTCCGCCTTCACGGCGATGCGGGTATGCGGGACCTCGGCGGGCCGGTAGTTGCCACCCCGCAGGATGGCGGCCAGCGTCTCCTGCTGGTCTGCCGTCAGGGTATAGGAAAACGTGTTTTGCGCGCTCATGTGAGGTGTCCTGCGGGTCGGTGAAGCAAACGGGGACACTATAGGGGTAAAGCGGCAGATGTGCAAGCGCTCTTCCTATCCCCTGCGACCGCGCGACTGCCGTAGCGTCATGGTGAATGGACAAACAGCGCTAGGGATTCCATTCGGTGAGGGCGAATAGCCCCAGGAGCACATCCAGATGCGTCGGGGCACCGAACGCGGGGTTGTTCCACTCGTGCGTGATCATGTAGAGGAACCAGGCGCAGACGCCGATATGCTCGTTCTGCCAGATGAGTTTCTCGATAAAGACCTTCTGTTCGATGCCGTGTTCAATGCCGTATGTCAGGGTGGCAAGACCGACGGCGAGTTCGAAAAGACGGTTCGCGGCGTCGGGCCAGCGGGCCTCCTCGATCGAGGATTCCAGGGCGTTGAGGTGGGCGGTCAGCGGTGCTTCCGCCTCGGGAAACTGCCGGGCGCAGAGGCGGCTGATCCGGCGGGACACTTGGCTGATCCGGCGGGAGGTCTGTGATCCGGGCAAGTGTTCCTCCTGGATGAGGAACGCGTAGAAGGAGCCGCCTTCGCCAAGCAGGTTGCCGGCAGCCACGGCGAGCGTCCGCTTGAGCAGGGGATTGGAGGTGGTTTTCATGCGCGGGATGATATCGTAGAAGGCGGCGATTTCCCGCAGGTGCACCAGTGCCTCGCTGGAGGCGGAGACCACGCGGGCGTCGTCACTGCGGCGGACCATCTCGATCAGGACGCCGGTGGCGCGCGGGTCGCCGGTTTCCCCGAGGGATCGCGCATTCTCGATCTGGTTCTCGGGATCGCCCTCGGCCATGTTCTCGATCAGCGCGTTGAGTCCGTCCGTGTTATGGCTCTTGACCAGTGCCCGTGCAATCTGCGGCTTCATGCTGTTCCCGGCACTGTGGAGTTTGTGAAGGAGCGCGTGGATGGCGGCGGGGCTCTCGATGCCGGCGAGGGCCGTGACGGTGGCCTCTTGCACGTCGGGTGAAGGATCGCTGAGCGACTTGATCAGCTCGGCGACGGCGAAATCGCTGTTCTCGCGGGCCAGTTGCCTTGTCTTCTCGATTTTCCGGTCATTCTCGGCAATCTGCCGGGAGGCGATCCTTGCCAGGGCACTGCCGACGGCTTCGATCACGTCCGGATCCTCGCTGCGCTGCAGGAGATTGATGAGCGGGTGGCGCACCCAGTTAGTCCCGATCTTCCCGAGGGCTCGGATGGCTTCAAGGCGGGTCTCCATGCTCTCGTTCAGCATTTCAATCAGCAGGGGGATGGCGGCCTCGCTCCCGCATATTCCCAGTGCAAAGGCCAGCAGGGGAAACAACTCGACATCACCGCTTTCGCGGTAGTGTTTCTCGAGGAGCGGTACATAGTGCGGTGAGCCAGCCCGTCCGAGTGCCCGCACGGCCTCGCGGCGGACGAGGATGGACGGGTCGTTCAGCGCCTGCTTGATCGTGCTGATGGCGTGTTCCACCCGGCTGGCGCTCAGGCGCCGGATCGCCTTGGCGCGTGCCTTCTCGTTGCGGGGGGTGCTGACGGTAATCAGGTCCTGGATGATCGTCAGGGTACGCAGCGGATTGCCGAGAAGCTGGCGAATAGGCACATCGGTGACGGCAGGAGTGGTCTTGTGGAAGATCCAGGCGGCGGCCATCGCCAGGGTGATCTGCAGGATGACCTGGACATGGAAAAAGGAGAAATCGATGCCGCGCGGCAGGTTGATGCTGATCGGGGCGTCGGTCAGCAGGTCCATGATGTGTCCGCCGATGGTGGGACCGATCGCGGCGATCAGGCCGGTGATCGTGAAATGCAGGGCCATGGCGATCGTGCGGCTTTCCACGGTTGCCAGCGTGGTGAGCAGGTTGATCTGGCAGAGGGCCACTCCCGAGAAGAACGCACCGGAGAAGAAGTTGACCACCATGAAGACGACGACGGCTTCCGTGGTATCCCCGAGCCAGGGCAGCGAGTAGGACTTGTCCGAGAGCAGGAACCAGGGAAGGGCGAAGAGCGGAACGGCCAGGAGCATGATGCTGCCGAACGAGCGGGCTCCGATGGTGTCCATGATCCGCCCCCAGAACAGGCCGGAGATGATCGATCCGATCGAGAACGTGATGGTCATCGCCGCTAGTTGCGAGTAGGTCACGTCGAACGTCCGCTTGAGGTAAACCGTCGAGAAGGGGCCGGAGATTCCGAGGCTGATGCCCCAGAGCCCGAACGCGATGGTCAGCATGCGGAAATTGCGATCGCGAAGGATGTTCCGCAGTGCTGCCAGCGGGTGTCCCGCCTGCGGCTCGACATGTTCCGGAGCGGGGACGCGCATATGAACCAGGATATCCGCGGTCCCGAAGATGGCGGCGATGCCGAACACGAACATGAAGCCGCGGAAGCGCCACGGGCCGTCGGGCGCCCCGCCACCAACGTCGAGCAGCCAGCCGGTCAGTGCGGTGGCGGCCAGGAACGCCGCCATGGTGAACGCTTGCCGGGTACTCCAGAATCGGCCGTTCTCGCGCGCGGGAACCAGGTTGGACATCCAGCCGAACCAGGCGGGACTTGCCATGCTTGCAAGTACGGCGCTGGCGGCAACCAGGGCAACGACCGCGGCGGCGGCCGTCTCCGGTTTCCCGGCCAGGATAAACGGCAGTGCCGGAACGGCGAACCAGATCAGGCGGTGCGGCAGTGCGAAGGCGAACCAGACGGATTTGATCTTCCGCATACGGTTGGCAAGGATCCCGCCAGGCAGTTGAAACCCCATGGCGACCTGCTGGACGGTCGTTGCGAGGCCGAGCATAAGGCCGCTTGCGCCGAGCGCTTCCAGGAACATGGTCAGCGGCATGCCGAGTGCCGTTGCCACCCATATCATGCCGTTGCAACTGGCGAAAATGGAGAGATGGAGTGCCTTGCTGGTCTCACGGCGGGATAAGTGTTTTTCCAAAGGGGCGGTGGTGTTCATGGTGGTTTCGAATGGGCCTTGTATGAATGGCGCAAGCCGGCGCGGGCCGTTGCGTATCGTGCGTCAGCCGGAAACCATCGCGGTTCGAGGATTAAATTGCAATTCTAAAAAAATTCTGATTTCCTAGCCCGATGAAAAAACCTGAACTGGTGGTGCTGGCAGCGGGAATGGGCAGTCGCTATGGGGGCCTGAAGCAGATCGAGCCGGTCGGACCGCATGGAGAGATCATTATTGACTACTCGATCCATGACGCGATCCGGGCGGGCTTCGGGCGGGTGGTCTTCGTCATTCGCCGGGATATCGCCGATGTGTTTCGCGAGACGATCGGTGGTCGTTTCGAGTCCCGTATCGAGGTCGCGTATGTTTATCAGGAACTGGACGGTTTGCCGGCGGGGTTCTCCGTGCCTGACGGGCGGGTGAAGCCGTGGGGGACGGGGCACGCGGTGCTGGCGGCGGAGCCGGCGGTTGGCGGGCCGTTCGCCGTGATCAATGCGGACGATTTCTACGGGCGCGAGAGCTACGGGTTGCTTGCCGGGTTCCTGTCCGCCCCGGCGGCAGGACCGGTGCCGCGTTATGCGCTCGTCGGGTTCCCCTTGCGGAATACCCTTTCGGAGTTCGGACACGTTTCGCGGGGCATCTGCGCCTGCGATGCGCAGGATCGCCTCCGCCGTGTCGAGGAATTGACGCATA
>CAZGBW010000096.1:0-8327 GCA_964523995.1 uncultured Victivallales bacterium
GGTTGAAATCCATGCGGCATCTCACGCCGGAGCGCACGGCGTTCCTGATCACGTACTTCATCGAGATCAGCGACTTTGAGGCGGATACGCCGGCCTTGATCAACTTCCTTCATGGAATCAGCCAGGCACCGGGGCAGATCCGCGTTCGCAACCTGGTGGTTTCCTCCCAGGGCAGTGATTCGGCGGTGAACGGTTCCCTGATGGTGACCAAAGTCATGACACAGGCCGGTGACGAGGGCACGCTATGACCGAGGCCAGGGCGGATAATTCCCCGGCGGAGGGGGGGGCGGAAGGGATATCCCTGCGTGACGACCTGGCGCTGGAACGGAACCGGACCCGGCGGGTGATGGGATTGTTTGTGCCGTTTTTTGTGTTCGTGATCCTCCTTACCGTCGCGCTGATGCTGGTGGCGGGGATCACGGTGCTGCGCCAGACGCGGCAGGCGCTGCGTACCGTGGTTTCCCTGCAGGACTACGTGGCGCTGAACTCAGTCCAGATCGGCGGTATGACGAATCGGTTCTCGGATATTGAGCGCACTCAGCTGAGCCTGCTGTCACGTATCAACGCGCTCCAGTTGGAACAGGAACAGGCGCTGGGCCGGGTGTCGGCGGAGGCGGGCGGACATAGCCGCTGGATTGAGACCAAGGAGGCGTCGGACGAGCGCGAGCGGCGGCATCTGAACGAGCGGCTGCAGGTGCTTGGCGAGGATACGGCCAAGGCGGCGTCGGCGCTCGAGAAGCTTCAGCGCCAGCTCGAATCGTTCGTGTCCATCGAGAACGTGGTCGTGGTGCCTGGGGGTGGCGCGCCACAGACCTCTTCCGTGCCGCAGGTGGCAACGGACGGGAGTACGCCGGCATCGCTGGATGTCTTCTCGGCTGCCACGATCGACGAGATGTTCAATGCCGTGCTTAGCGAGATTAAGATTCCGCCCCGCGACCCGTCGGTCCCGACGACCGTCTCGGTTGTCAGCTTCCCCAACGGTGACCGTTACGAGGGGGAATTCCGCAATGGCTTGATGCACGGATGGGGCGTGTATGTCTCGAAGCTGGGCGATCGCTACGAAGGCCGGTTCGAGAATGACATCCGCCACGGGCAGGGGACACTCTCCACAACATCCGGTGAGCGGTTCACGGGAACGTATGTCAACGGCATCCGCCATGGACGGGGCAGCCTGACGCGCTCGGATGGCACCCGCTATGCCGGCGATTTCCGCAATGATATGATCAACGGGCGGGGGGTGATGTACTACCCCGACCAAAGCAAGTATGCCGGGGCCTTCACCAATGGCCGGCGCCATGGACAGGGCGTGATCCGCTTCCCGAACGGCGATGTCTACGAGGGCGAATTCCGAGAGGATCTGCGAACGGGTAAGGGAAAATACCAGTTTGCGGACGGTTCCCGCTACGTCGGCGATTTCGTGGATGGTGTTCGTCACGGGATGGGGCATTACACCTATGCCGACAAGGCCGAGTATATTGGCCCCTTCAAAAACGGACGGATGAACGGCGAAGGCGTGCGGGTCTACCCGGATGGCCAGCGGATGAAGGGGCTTTGGCGGGACGGTGAGTACCTGCGCGACGTCCAGAACTGAGCAGGGTTCAACCGTGCCTGCGGTTCGGCATCACGCACCGCGTTCCCCCGATGTCCATCGGGGGTGCAACGCTCCCGTTTGGGAAGAGAACCGCCTCGCCAAGGTTTTCCACGACATGCCGCCGGAACGACTCCGCGTGCTTCTCGACCCAGTCAAACACGGCCCGGTCCCCGAGATCGTAGCCCGCTTTCTGGGACTCGATCCACTTGTGGCGATCAATCTCCTGGATCTGAAGGGTGATGAACTCATGCAGCGTCATGGCGTCCTGTCCCGTCTGATTGCGGTTCGCGGTCTATCCTATCCCCGAGCCCGCGGCAACCCGCCCGAAAAAATCCTGAACAACATCCTAATTCTATCTTGATATTTAAAGGCATTCAATACTGGCGTCGTCATTTTTTTAACTTAAAGGAAAAATCAGGGCTTCGGCGGCTTATCCGTCACGGCACCTTCTGATGCCGAGCCAACCTGCCTGGCGTATTTTGCCAGCACACCGCGCGTGTATCGGGGGTCCGGCTGCTTCCACGCGGCCTTGCGACGTTTGAACTCGGATGTGGCGATATTCAGCGTCAAGAGGCGTTTTTCGGCGTCAATGGAGATCTCATCCCCGTTGCGCACCAGCGCCAGTGGCCCGCCCACGTATGCCTCGGGCGTGATGTGCCCGACGACAAACCCATGGCTTCCGCCGGAAAACCGTCCATCCGTGATCAGCGCCACGTCCTTGCCGAGACCTTTGCCCATGATGGCGGACGTCGGCGACAGCATCTCGCGCATTCCCGGTCCGCCTTGCGGACCCTCGTAGCGGATCACCACGACATGACCCTTGCGGATCTGACCGCCGAGGATTGCCTGGAGGGCCTTCTCTTCTGATGCAAAGACCTTTGCCCGCCCGGTAAACGCCATGCCTTCCTTCCCCGATATCTTTGCCACGGCACCATCCGGTGCCAGGTTGCCGTAAAGCACGACCAGGTGTCCGGATTCCTTTATCGGATCGGTAAAGGGACGGATGATGGTTTGTCCTTTCGGATAGGGCTTCGCGCCGTCCAGGTTCGCGGCCATGGTTTTGCCGGTTACGGTCAGGCAGTCCCCATGCAGCAGCCCCTTGTCGAGCAGCATTTTCAGCAGGGGCACGGTGCCCCCGATCCGGACCAGGTCGGCCATGACATAGCGACCGCTTGGCTTCAGATCGGCCAGCACCGGGGTTTTGCGCCCGATGCGGGTGAAGTCGTCGAGCGAGAGTTTCACACCGGCGGCATCGGCCATCGCCAGGAGGTGGAGGACGGCATTGGTGGACCCGCCGAGGGCGGTCACCACCGTGATGGCGTTGAGGAACGCCTTGCGTGTCATGATGTCCCGCGGCCGGATGTTGGAGGAGATCAGGCTCATCACCGCTTCGCCCGCCCGCCGGCAATCTTGCCGTTTATCCGGGGAGATGGCGGCCTGGGCGGAGCTGTTCGGCAGGCTCATGCCCATCGCCTCGATGGCCGAGGCCATCGTATTGCCGGTGCACATGCCGCCACCGGCCCCCGGGCCGGGGATTGCCAAGCCGGCGATCGCGTGCAGCTCGTCGTCATCCACATCCCCGCGCGCATGCCCCCCGACCGCCTCGAAAACCGAGACAATATCCACATCCCGCCCCTTGTGTCGCCCCGGCAGGATCGTGCCCCCGTACACAAAGACGGCAGGTCGGTTCAGCCGGGCGATCGCCATCAGGCAGCCGGGCATGTTCTTGTCGCACCCGCCGATCGCCACCAGACCGTCAAATCCCTCGCACCCGGTGACCGTTTCCACCGAGTCAGCGATCACCTCGCGGGAGACCAGCGAGTACTTCATCCCTTCCGTGCCCATCGAGATGCCGTCGGAAATGGTGATCGTGTTGAAAATAACCGCCTTTCCCCCCGCGCTGTTGACGCCGGTCTCCGCCTCGCGGGCGAGCTCGTCAATGTGCATGTTGCAGGGGGTGACCATGCTCCAGGTGGATGCGATGCCGACCTGCGACTTCTGGAAGTCGCTATCGGAGAACCCAACCGCATGCAGCATGGCCCGCCCTGCCGCCCGTTCCGTCCCGTCCGTGACCGCCGCGGAATACCGGCGGTGCCCGCTGCATCCGCAGGATGTGCAACCGTTCTTCATGCCAGACCTCCATTCATTCAAAACTGATTTAACATTAAGTGTACACTCCCTTGCCGGAATGTCTACAAAAACATTCAGGAACCTGCCTGGACGCTGCGGACGGGATGTCACCTGTCCCCCCCCCGCTTGGTGTTAATCCGTTCCGGTGACGGTCACCGCGTAGAAGACGTTCGGCATGTTGGTGATGGCGCCACAGGTGACGTTGTACGTGGTGCCGGTTCGGCTCCAGGAAGGGGACGGTGCCGCGATCCAGGCGGACGATGGCACCGGCGACCATGTGGAGGTCATCAGGTTGGTCGTGTACCACGGTTTCGGTGTCAGATTCGCGGATTGGGTGGATATTTCCATGATGACGCGCGTCCCAGCACGCCAGGCTTTCTCGATATAGGCGGTACCCGTGTAGTTGGTTTCCTCTCCCGGATCGGGAGTGGAGTCTGGCCAGGGGATGAGCGTCTGGCCGATGTTGGTGGTGCCGATGGTCGAGAAATCACCGGTATCCGCGACCCAGTTGGTTGAAAAGCTGGCGCTGTTGCTTCCGCTGCCGATCATCGAAAGCGGGTTCGCGTTCCAGAAGGTATCCTCCACCCCGGCATACACGAACCGGTGATCGGGCGACAGCGACATTTGCTCGCCGGAGCGGGGCGATGCCGTGTCCACATCGTAGGAGACCTGGTATTCAAACGCCCCCATGCTGCGCACAAGCTGGATGCCGGCGCTGTCGGGAAGGGTGTTGGTCAGGGTGATCCCGCGATTGGTGACGGAACTGTCGCCCAGGACTAAGAACCCGTAGGAGTCCGACGCGGTACCAAGCACGGTGCCGTTCGTAATGGTGTAGGAGGAATTGGTGGTGTAGGTTCCGGGATTGATCACCTCCACCCGCCAGTTGCCGATTCGCGTATTGCCCTTGCCGGCAATCTCGATGTATTGCGGCCCTGGATCCGAGAGGATACCGTCCGCGACATTGAACTCGTTGATCCAGACCTGGCCGGGGAGGCAGGATAGCGTGTAGTAATAGGGGGTCTGGTTTGTCTGGTTGCGGTTGAGATCCACCGGCCAGTAGTGATACGGGTTTTCAAAGCTGCTGTAGCGTTTCGGGCTGGAGTGGCCCGCGGTGAAAAACCCGTCGAAGGTCGCCTCGACCTGGTACTGGATCACGGTGTCGATGCTCCGGGCCGGGATCGGGATGAGCGTCTGGTAGACGACCGTATTCCCGTTGGTATCCACCGGCTTCATCACTTGGGGTGGCGCCGTAAAATCCCCCCAGCCGCCCGTCCCCTCTTGGTAATACAGGCGCAGGGCGATATTGGACGGGGAGAAGAACAGGTCATCCACTTCCACTTGCACGAAGACCTCGTCGGTGAAGAGCGGGACTTCCGGAATCAACGTGAGGTTTTTCATGCGCAGGTCGGCGGCGAAGGGGGCGGCAATACGCAGATTGTCAATGGCGGCGCGGCCGCGGGTGCCCGATCCGGTGTTGATGCGCAGTTTGACATAGCGATTGTCGCGATCAAAGAAATACTTGCTGTAGTAGGTGAAATTCGTACTGCCGACACCAAGCGTGTCAAGCGTTGTCCATTGGGCGTCCGGTATGTACCGGTTGGTGGCGGCGACGATCTCGATCACGGTGGTATTGGTGTCCCAGGCCCGGTACCAGAAACTGATCTCTCCGATACCGTCCGGCAGGCGGGCGGACTGGATGGAGGGGTAGTAGCTGTTATAGGCGATCGCGACGCCCGCATTGGCGCCCGTCCCGTTCGTCGGGCTGTTGTTCAGGTAAGCCCCCTTGATATTATCGCTGAGATGATCGGCGCGCCGGGTGGTCTGCTTGTCCGTGACGAGCGCGTTGTAGCACCACCAGGTGAAGTCTCCGACCGGTGAGGGTTCCGTGATGACGATATTGTCCAGCAGGATGCCGGCGGCAGGATGGGTCGAGCGGTTGAAGATGCCCACCCGGTGGATCTGCGGACGCAGATCGCGGTCAACACTTTGCGAGATGGATACCCAGTTGGTCGGATTGTTGGTGAACGTGACCATGTCAAACCAGGAGGCCGTGGCATTCGTCTTTGTGTAGGCGATCGCGAAGACCAGCTGATTGGAATTACCGGTCACGGACAGGTAGTCGAACGCGATGACGGCGGCCCCGTTGGAGATGACCGGCGTCACGATGTACTGCAGTTGCGCAGCCAGGGCCCTTGAGCCGCGCAGCTCGAGTCCTCTTCCTCTCTGCCCTGTCGTTACCCAGGCATTGGTAGCCGTCCAGCTGTTGGACGTGATCGTCTCGCCACGCCAGGCTTCACTGCGCATGTTGTCAATGATGAGATTCCCGTTGCCGTTCTTGTGGCGCACTCGCATGTATACGCTGGAAGCCGTCTGCGGCACGGCGATGTAGTTCCGGTAATCGGAATGCGCCAGGTTGGTGTAGTTGGCGATCGTCGTCCAGTTCACGAAATTCGGGCTGAAGTCAATATCCAGGCTCAATGCCGGTCCGGTGTAGCCGGGGCGGTTGTAGGTGCCGGTGTTGGTGTTCACGGTCCAAGCCCCTGCGCTGTCCGTCCAGTTGGAGGCGGTTCCTGAACCGAAATCCTCGCTATACAGGAGGTCATCCAGGGCAAGAAAGGCATTGGTGACGGCGTAGACGGCGACGCTGTCGACGGCCAGCGACGCATCCATGCTGTTGAGTCCGATCTGGGTGCTGGGTGTCAATGGCGTGGGGTCACTCCAGGTAACAAGTATATTGGTCGCCGAGTTGCTGAACCCTCTTACGATATTGGTCGGGCCGGATTTGAAAACCAGCAGCGAGAACGAATCATTCGAGGAGATCATGCCGTTGAAAGCCGTCTGGTTTGCGCGATTCGCCAGCGTCCCCCCCGACTTCTCCCAGATCTCGAGCCGCTTCTGCGTCGCATTCAACTGGGCCATCCGCAGTTCGTAGTAGTTGTTGGCATCCACGTAATTCGCAAAGATTGATTTGTGGGCGAAGCCAAAGGAATTGGTGGCGCTGTTGATCGGCATGTCGATCGCCTGGATCGAAGCGGTGATGACAATGTTCGTATGCGTGATCCGGTTATAGATGGCCGGACGGAAGTCGTTCGGGCTGGCGCAGCGCGCATCAAAGGAGAATACCCCGGTGCTGCGCTGAGCGGTGGTCCGGACCTCGCCGCTCAGCGCCGTGTCGATCAGCAGAGCTGCCCTGCCGGTCAATTGCGTGACGATGACCGCATCGTAGATCTTGTAGAATCCGGCGGGGCTTACCGCCTCCATTTCCGCCGGGAACGCTCCGGTGAAGGGGTAGGCGGCGATATTGGTCCATCCCGGCTCGAAGGGATCGGTCATGGGATCTGGGCTGCTCAGGTTCCATGTGTCGAAATTCTGGCTGTACGTCACGGTCGCGGAGCCACTGAAGCTCTCCTCGAAAAGCGTGTCGCTGGCGGGCCAGGTGTCGAAGTTCTGGAAGGCGACGCGCTGGACGGAGTATTGCCGGGTGATCTCGTCGAAGCGGATCATGTATTGTCCCTGCGCCAGCTCGGGGATCACAATCCGGGGTTCGTTGCTCTCCGCCACGCCGGAGATCGGAAGATTGGTGCGGGTACCGGGCTCGTCGCCCCAGACGGTGGACAGTCCTCCGCCCACGTTGGTTCCGTTGTAGAAACCATAGCCCTCGATCCGGAAGGATGGCCGGTTGGTCACGCTGGTATAGAGCAGCAGCCCTTCCCATGATCGGTCGCCAATGCGCGACATGACGCCCGAGGTTGCGCCTGCCTCCAGCTGGAGGGTATCGAAGCTGGATGCGTAGGTGCGGGTGGTGTAGGAATGGGGCGACACGTCCGGGTTGCTCGGATCATTGGCGGGATTGAACCCGCTGTAGGAGCGGTTATACCCCTTGAAGGTACTTTGGACATAGAAGTTTATCCGGGAGCCCGACGGATAGGCGGGAATGGCGGATCTGGTCATGAAATGGCTGCCGTAGCCGTTCATCTCGATCGGTCCGGACCAGTTGGTGGTGGTGGATAGCTTGTAGAAGACGCGCGCGGTGATGTCGAAGGCGGGGGAGAAGGCGGTGGCGGAACTGATATCGCACGTGATGTGTACCGGGTCGGTGGTGGACGGATAATGCGGATGGAAGGTCGTGTTGGAGATCGCCACCGAGGCCAGCGGGTAGGTGATACTGATATTGTCGAAGCCCACGAATACGTTATTGGCGGAGGACTGCGCATTACGGATCCGGATGATGACTCGTCCATCGATGTTCAAGGGAATCGCCCGCGTTTCAAAGGTGGCGTTCGTGAGTGTCAGCGTCGCCACCGGGGGGTGCGGGTCCAGGAAAACCCCGTTCGTCGAGACCAGGATCTCGACACTTGCGCTTGGGTTTGCCCCATTCATCCTGGTGTTGAACTCGATCACGCCGACCCCGAGATCAATCCAGGGTGTCTGGATGTAATTGTCGGGTCCGAGGATTGCATTGAGCCAGCTGGCACCCACGGGTGCAGTCCCGAAGCCGGTTGCCTTGAGCAGTCCCTGGTTAACCACCCAGTCGGCTTTGTTGGTCTGTGTTGAGATGGCATTGGTGGTGGCGCGCCATGCCTCGTTCGTGACGAAGTCGGTATAG
>CAZGBW010000097.1:0-8322 GCA_964523995.1 uncultured Victivallales bacterium
CGCTGGGCGTGAGCATGCTGGTCGGCATCGTCTTCGGGATCTATCCCGCCGTCCGAGCCGCGCAGCTGGACCCCATTGATGCGCTCCGCCATGAATAGCGCGTCCCGTCCTCGGCGCCGATCCGCTTTTCCTGTTACGCAGGATGATCAGCGCCCGCATCCTGATCGTCCGGCGGAACGGGATGCAAGAGCCTTATCGCCGGATTCCGGAAGCCGGTTTCGCCAGCCAATCGGTCACGGGCCGGTCCAGGGCGGCGCCTAGCTGGTAGTTGTACGTGGCCGTGCGCAGCGCTTCGCCGACGGCGTCAAGGTCGTGGTCGAACTGGCCATCGAACGGGATCTCGTTGCGGGCGAATCCGCCTGGAATCTCGGGAAGCAGCCGGATGGAGTAGCGCTCCGGATCGCGGGCGATTCCGCTGTGCGCGGTCAACGCGAAACGGTGCCAGAAGGCGGAGTCCAATGTCCCGGTCTCCATCAGCCGGCGCACCGTTTCCAGTCCCTGCAGCGTCTCCTCCAGCGTCTGGGTGGGGAATCCGTATATCAGGTAGGCATGCGTCATGATCCCTTCCTGGACAAAATCCGCGCAGACCCGCTCCGCCTCCGCGACCGTGATGCCCTTCTGCATCAGCCTGAGGGTGCGGTCGCAGCAGGTCTCGAGGCCACCGCTGACCGCGATACAGCCGGCGGCGGCCATCTTCCGGATACGCTCCCTTGAAAAACCCTTCTCGAACCGGAGGTTCCCCCACCACTCCACCCGCAGGCCTCGCCGCAGGATCTCATCGCAAAGACGCTCCAGCTCTGCCGGGGGAAGCGCCTCGTCCACAAAATGAAACCCCGGTCGTCCGGTCTCCTTCATGACGCTTTCCATCCAGTCGCAAAGGGTTCCCGGGCGTGCCGGATCGTAGCGGCAGATGTAATCGAGCTCCGTGTCGCAGAATGCGCAGCGGTGCCAGCGGCAGCCGTGCGCCAGGGCCAGCCTGTTCCAGCGGCCATCCGACCAGAGCCGCATGACGGGGTTGAGCACCTCGAAGAGGCCGAAGTAGCCATCCATCGGCAGTCCGTCGTACACCGGGGGCGGAAGGGCATCGTGCGGGACGGGGGGTTCCCCGCCCCCGTCATGGAAGCGGACGAGGCCATTCTCGCGCACGAATGTGCGCACATACCTCGCCGGCTCGGCACCCTCGACCAGGCGGAGCAGTGGAAGCATGCCGTCGTCGAGCAGGATGAAGTCCACGTCGTCGAAAATGGCCGGATCGCTCAAGTCGCGCAGTTCGGTGTTGACATACCCGCCGCCGAGCGCAATGCGGATTTCCGGGTGGGTCTGCCGGATTCGGCGGGCGATGCGCAGCGCCCCGAAGAGGCAGCCGGGGAACGGGACCGTGATGGCGACGAGCGACGGCAGGTGTTTCCGGACCTGCATATCGGTCAACGTCTCCAGCCACCCCGGGTTTCCGCCGGAGGCGGGGGTCGCCGGCCTTGAGAACAGCGATTCGGAGCCGGTCAGGCGCTCCTGGAGCTTGTCAAACCGCGGAAGGCGGGTGGCCAGCGTCTCGGCGTAGCGCGAGAAGCCGAAAAGCGGATCGAGGAGGGTCGCCGCTTCCGCGATGTCGTCCAGGAAAAGGCTGCACAAGTGCCGGGCGAGGTCGTGCCGGGCGAGGCCGCGGAACGTCCAGCCGAAACGGTCATTCTGCGCATAGGCCCGCGCGAGGAACGGTCCTTCCGGCAGGACCCCGCGCCTCGCCAGGTGCTTCGCCGCCTGGGGGATGCGGTCCTGCAGGAAGGCGAGAGCCTCGTCAACGATCGCCCGGTACGCCTCCTCGCGGGCAAGGAAGGCGGCGGCCTCGCGCGCCGCAGGAGCACGTTCCAGCGCACGGCAGAGCGCGTGGATACCACTGCTTGAAAACAGCATGAGCAGCAATTCCAGGGAAAGATCCGCCTGCACGGCCTCGTGGCCGCGGGAGCGGAGCCATGCGGTGAGCAGCGGCGTTGCCGCATAGGGGGTGTTCGGCTGCAGGAGCGGGGGGGTGACCAAAAGCGTTCTCATGGGTGCCATCCACCATAACCGACGCGCCCGCCCCCGCAAACAATAATCTTGCCATGATAGCCGGATGTTACGTACATTCGCGGCCAGCATGAAAGCAAAGCAGCCAGCAGACCGCGGTTGGATTGAAACCTCCGACCGCAACCTCCAGGATCCCGTGGAGACCCCGTTCCCGATAACGTGCCCGACATGCGAGAAGGTCTATCCCAACAAGGGGGGGCTCCTGACCAAGACCCTTGCGGTCCGGGACATCACGCGGGAGGATCGCAGCAGCCGGTTCCGCCTGACCAACCCTCCCCTGCCTTCGCACCCTTAACCCTGGAGAGTTCCCGATGAAAGCAGCGCTTCTGGCTTCCCAGTTCGATGTCGCCGGTCGACTGGTCCGCGTGATTCCCAATCCCGGCGGAAATGTCAATGATACCTACATCGCCATCTTCCGCACCACGTTCTCGGAAGAGCGGTTTGTCCTCCAGCGCCTCAACTCCCATGTCTTTGTCTCGCCCGAGTCCGTCATCCACAACATGAAGATCGTCACCGAGCATGTTCATCGCCGCCTTGAGGCCGAGCAGCATTTCGCGGACCGGATCTGGCAGCTTCCCCGCGTCATCTCCGCGAAGAACGGCCAGGATTTCGTGCAGGATGCGGACGGGAATTACTGGCGCGCCATTTCCCTGATCGCTTCCGCGCACGCCTACGACAAGATCCAGAACCTGGATCATGCGCATGAGGCGGGCTTTGTCCTCGGGCAGTTCCAGCGGTTGATCAGCGACATCCCGGTCGAGCAGCTTTCCGATACCCTTCCGGGATTCCACATCACCCCGCAGTACCTCCAGAAGCTGGACATGGCCCTCGCCACGGCGGAGGGGCAGATGCGCCTGAGAAGCGCCGCCGATGCCGAACACTGTCTCCGGTTTATCGCTAGCCGGCGCGACTGGGCCACCGTGCTCGAGGATGCCAAGAACAGCGGGACGCTGCAGATGCGCCCGATCCACGGCGACCCCAAGGTGGCCAATATCATGATTGACGACGATACCGGCAAGGGCACCTGCATGATTGACCTGGACACCGTCAAACCAGGGCTCGTGCATTACGATTTCGGGGACTGCCTGCGTTCCTGCTGCAATCCTGCTGGCGAAGAGACGCTGGATCGCTCGCGCGTTGTTTTCGATACCGACCTTTGCGAGGCGATCGTCCGCGGCTACATGACCTTCGCCCGCAGTTTCCTTTCCGCCCAGGATCTGCACTACCAGTATGACGCCATCCGCCTGATCGCGTATGAGCTGGGGGTGCGCTTCTTTTCGGACTACATCGCCGGGAATGTCTATTTCAAGGTGACGGATGAGGGACAGAACCTGAACCGGGCACTGGTGCAGTTGAAGCTCTGTGAGAGCATCGAGAACCGGGAGTCCGCCATCCGGCGGATTCTCGACCGTTTCGCGCTCGCCTGAACGGCCGCGGCATTCGCCGCGTCCGCTGGCGGAAACAGGCTCGCCCGGAGAAAAAAGCATCCCCGCCCGCTAACCGAAAAATAACAAATGGCGAATGAAAGCCAAATGGCGATGCAGTTGAATGTTCCCCGTCAATCAACGGAAGGAGGACTGGACATAGCGATTAGGAGAAAGCGAACCCCGGATGCGGTGTTGGTCTCATGGATCCGGTGTGCAAGTGTAACGGTGTTCATTAACAGAAGTACATGCCGCTCATGGGAAGCGGTCAATCCAGAAGAGGGAAACAGAGAATGAAGAAGAACGTGATGACAGGGATTATGGCAGGCGTTATGGCGGCTGGCTTTGCCAGTGGTGCCGCCGCACAGGAGAAGGCCGTGGAAAAGGCTCCGGAAAAGGTGTCGTGGGCAGACAGCGTCAAGCTCAGCGGGGATGCGCGGTTCCGTTACCAGGATACCGATGAAGAGGGCAAGGATGCACGCCAGCGCTGGCGTTTCCGCGGCCGGGTCGGGGTCGATGGAAAGGTCAACGACCAGGTCAAGGCGACATTGCGCCTGGTGACCAATACCGGCGACCCGGTCTCTGATAACCAGACCATGGACAATGCGTTTGATGACAAGAATGCCGCGTTTGACCGTGCATTCTTCACGTATACGCCGGTTGAGCCCCTGAGCTTGCGCTTCGGCAAGATGTCGCAGCCATGGATCGCGGTGGATGACCTGGTGATGAGCGCTGATGCCAATCCCGAGGGGATCGCGGCGAACGGCACGCTCGGGTGCGACACCGTCAACCTGCTGCTGCATGGCGGCGCGTTTGTGGTTGACGAGCGTGCGGCCGATGACGAGACCATGCTCTATACCGGCCAGGCCGCCGTCAAGATCGGGTTTGGCAAGAAGGACTATGTGATGGTTGGCGGAAGTGTTTACGCCTACGAGAATATCGAGGATATGGGGCTGCAGGTTGACCCGGCCAAGGGTTTCGGCAACAGCACGCAGAAGGATGATGAGGATAAGCTGCTCTATGCCACCGGCTACTCGATTATCGAGGGATTCGTGGAGGCGTCGCTGGATCTCGGTCTTCCGGTGAAGCTCGGCGCCCAGTACATAGTCAACACCGATGCCGATGAGGACGACACGGGTTACCTTGGATCCGCCTCGGTCAAGCTGCCCGCCGGGTTTGCCGTCGGATACCAGTACCGTTATCTGGAGAAGGATTCCACGCTCGGCGCGTTCGCCGAAAGCACGGACTTCGGCAACGGTACCGACATCGAGGGGCATATCCCGTATGTCAGCTACGACATCGCCAAGAACTTCAACATCAAGGTCCAGTACGCGATGGGCGACAAGGGACTTGATAACGGCAAGGATATCGACACCTTCAAGATTGATCTGGCCTGCAAGTTCTAAACGGGACGATAGGGATTCAAGAGCCGCCGCGGGAAACCGCGGCGGCTTTTTCATGTAGTGGAACGACCGGGCGCCGGCTCCGATCCCGCGGTGTTTTGCCCGGTGGTGCCTGATGACCCCTCCGCATCCGGGATTGCGCGCGTTATTTGGAATAGACATTGCCGGGATACACATTAACATAGGGAAGAGATTCAGGCAGTTGCTTTCCGTCGGTATCGTGTGATCCGGGCACCTGCACGTGGCGGGGCCTATAATTGGCGGGAGATCATCATCGCGAGTTCATCCGTGTTTCTATTGCTGCTGATCCTGCTCGTGGCGATGCTGCCGTATGGCGCGGTCGCGGTCTGGGCACAGGCGTTGACCGGGGTTCTCTGCATGATCCTTGCCGCCGGGCTGTTCCTGTCTTCGCGTCGCGGGCGGAGGGTTCCGTATCCATTCCCGGGCGCCCCCGGATTCCATCTCTTTGCCGGGTGGCTGGTGCTGATCACGGTCGTGCATCTCGCGCGGGCCGTCGTCAGCGGGACCACTGGGTGCCTGGCAAGTGCCAGTACCGCGCTGTTCCTCTGGTGCGCGTTGGCTTGCCTGGCCTCCTCCGCCAGGCTCCTTTCCGGCAGCACGTCAACCTTGCGCTTGCTGTTTGGCGGGATCGTTGCGATCGCGACGGCCCAGGCGGTGTTTGCCGTGATCGGTCTATATACCCCGCTCGGTATCTACGGTTTCTTCGTCAGTGGACCCCGGGCGGTCGGGACTTTTTCCAGCGGCAACTCGCTAGGCGGGTTCCTGGCGCTTAGCCTGCCGCCGACCCTGGCCATGACGCAACTCGCGTTTGCCCGCGCGTTCCAGCATGTGCAAGTCCGCCGCTCCCGCATTCTGCACGACGCCACCCGTGAGGACTATTGCCTGATGGCGGCGGCGCTATGGATTCTTGCCGCCATCGCGCAGACCATCGCCCTGCTGCTGTCCGGGTCGCGCGGTGCCATTATCGCCACTGCCGTCGCGATCGGTCTCCTCGGTCTCTGGTTTCTGTTCACCCGCGACGGCAACGGCGACAGCGGCCATCAGCGCCTGTCGTCCACGGCTGGCATCCTGACCGCCCTGCTGCTGGTTCTGGCCATCGGTGCGGGCGGAACCTATGCCTTCACAGTCATGCGCCTGAAGGCGCTGGACGCCGCCTCGGAGGTCGCCCTGCCGCGTACCGAAATATGGGAAGGAGCTCTCCGGCTGATTAGAAACCATCCGCTCGGGGTCGGACCCGGCGGGTTCCCGTCCGCTTATCCGCCCTTCCAGCCGGAAGGGTTCGGCGGGCTGCGGGTTTATCACGCGCATAACGACTATCTTGAAATCATGGCGGAAACCGGAATTCCAGGACTGCTGCTGCTCGTGCTGTCCATGGGCATTCTGCTTATCGGAACAGCCCGGCGGTTGCTCCGTCCCCAGCAGGGCGACTCGGTCTGGCTGCGTCGCTCGGCGCTGCTTTCGGTTGTTGCCGGATGCATCCATGCCACCGTGGATTTCAATCTCCTATCCCGGCCGGGGGTCGCCTCCCTCTTTTTCTGCCTGATGGGGGTTGCGGTGTCCCGGCATCACCAGGCGGACGAACCGGAGGTGCCGACCTGCAGTGTTAGCGTTGCTGATGGTGGAAGACGAATCCCCGGAAGGCGAATGGCCATTGCCGCCTTATGCGCACTGCTGGCGCTCAATCAGCTTCGTCTTGCCGCCTCGTCGCTTCTCATGGAACAGGGCTTTGCGGCGGTAACCGGCGAACCCTCGCTGTACTTCTGGCTTCCGGTGCCGACGCTCACGCAGGATCAGGCGCTTGCCCGCCTGCGCATGGCCCGGCGGCTGGCCCCCGAGTCGGTGGAGGCTCGGCTCCTTCTGGCCCGTGCGCTGGTGCACACCAGCGATCAGCTCACGGATACCGTCATCGGTAATGTCATGGAGGAGAACCCCGATGAGCAGGCGCTTGCCGGGCAGGTTCGAATCCTCATGCGCATGGACGAGAGCAGGGCGCTTCTGCAGGCGCGTGACGCGATTGACACCGCGACCCGCCTTGCTCCCGCCAATCCCGATGTTGCCGCCGATGCCGCCCTACTCGCCGCCCGCCTGGCCCCGCTAGCGTCCAGCGACGAGGACACTGTGGCGGAAATCGGGCGTGCGCTCTCCTGCACCGCCCGCGCCCGGCTGCTGGCCCCGAACGACACGACGGTTCACCGGACCCTGCTTGATGCCCTCGGCGGGCTTTCCATGGCATTCGCCACCGTCGAGCACCCGGTCCTCCTTGCCTCGGCTCAGGCCGCCGCCAGGGATATCGGCAGGCATCTCCTGCAGCTTGGAGATGGCAATTTGACCGGGATCCTGGATTCCTTGTCCCGCCTGCATGTGGATCCGCTGGAGGCCTTCGGCCGCGGTGTACCCCTGCCAGCCCCTGCCGCCTGGGCCCTCTATACGTTCTACAACAAGCGGTTGAACGCCGACACGGCGTTGCAGGCGCTCAATCTGCTGGAGCAGAGTATTCTAGCCGATGCAGGCTCAAGCACCGGTTTTCGCGTCCCCCCGCCTGCGGACATCCGCCTGCACTACCGGCCCATCGTGATCCGAGAACGGGCACGCTGGGCCCTGCGGCAGCGGCGGTTTGAGGATTACCGCCAAGCGGGTGAGGCCCATTTTGACGTTCTGCGCATGGAGATTGACCAGGCGCTAGCCGGTTACAAACCACACATGGCCGCCTCGCTTCGTTTCCGCTATCTGGATTTGATGAACCTGTTCGACGCGCGCGGTCTCGACCCGGAGCATACCCGTGAACTGGCGGCACTGATGCGCCAGCACGGGGAAAGCGAATCGGCCATCCTCAATGTGCTCGCCCCTCTAGAGCCGCAAGCCTCCGATCCGCAGCGTCCGGAACCCGAACCGGCGCATCGCCTGGATATGCAGTTGCTTGGCGGACGAATTGAGTTCATGGGCCTGTCCATGGAAACGAATGCCATCCGGACCTTCTGGCAGTTTCGCTCCGCCGTGCCCTCGGACCTGCAGTGCACCTTTACCTTCCGTGACCCGCATGACCAGCCGGTGACGTCCGCCTCTTTCCGTTTTACCCAGGCGTTCGGACGCGCCTTCGGCGCGGGAAACCCCGACCCCGGCACGGTGCTTCAGGCGGTAACACCGATCCCCGCGACGGCCGCCCTCAGCACCCACATTCAGATCGGGGTGCGGCGTCTCTCGTCCGGCCGCTGGTTGCCCTCTGCCGAAGGACTGCCCTACGGCGAGATTCACGACTGGAAAACCCTCTACCACCCCGCGCCCGCCGTCGAACCGTCGAATCCGCGAATTCCCTGAACCGCGCCGCTCCGGCGTGTCGCGATTCCTCAACACCCAGTCAGATGTCCCCAGCCGCCGCGTGCCTAGGTGCACCAAAACGGCGGTCGAGGACGCCC
>CAZGBW010000098.1:0-8313 GCA_964523995.1 uncultured Victivallales bacterium
GGCAATCGAACGGTGCTTGTGGATCCGCTGCTGACGGGGATGCTGGTCGGCCAGACCCTGCACACGACGGCTCCGGAAGTGTTTCGTGCCCTGATTGAGGCTACCGCGTTCGGCGCGCTGACGATCATCAGGCGGTTTGAAAAGTACGGGGTCGCGGTGGAAGAGGTGGTCAACTGCGGGGGCATTGCCGAAAAAAGCCCGTATCTGATGCAGATTTACGCGGATATCTGCAACCGTCCCATGCGGGTCAGCCGCTCGGCGCAGACCTGTGCGCTAGGCGCGGCGATTTTCGGGGCGGTGGTGGGTGGGGGCCATGCCACGGTGGAGGCGGCACAGGCGAAAATGACCGGCACGAAACGCAAGGTTTACCAGCCGAATCCGGTGAATGCCGCCATCTATGCGGAGCTCTTCGCGGTCTACACGCTACTGCACGACGCGTTTGGAACGGCGGGGTTCAAGGGGAAACTGAATACGGCGATGAAGGCACTGATCGCCATCCGCCACCGGGTGCGACAGGGCTGCTGATACGGAACGGAGGATTTGCCACGATGCTTGAAGGACTGAAAGAGACTGTGTTCCGCGCGAATATGGAGCTGGTGGCGCGCAATCTGGTGTGCCTGACCTGGGGCAACGCGAGCGGGATTGACCGTAAAAGCGGTTATATCGTGATCAAGCCGAGCGGCGTCTCGTATGCAGAGATGACGGCGGAGGATATGGTGATCGTGGATATGAACGGGCGCAATGTGCAGGGGACTCTGCGACCGTCGTCCGATACCCCGACCCATGTGGCGCTTTACCGGGCCTGGCCTGAAATCGGGGGGGTCGTGCATACCCACTCTCCCGCTGCCACCAGTTTTGCGCAGGCCTGCCGCGAGATCCCCTGCCTGGGGACGACACATGCCGACCATTTCCACGGTGCAATCCGCGTGGCACCCGCGTTGACGCCTGCGCAGGTGGAAGAGGGGTACGAGGCCAATACCGGTGCGGGTATTATCGAGGCGATGGAGGGTGTGTCGCCGCTGCAGCTTCCGGGTATCCTGGCGGCGCATCACGCGCCCTTCACCTGGGGCAAGGATGTCGCCGCCGCCGTCCAGAACGCGTATATTCTGGAAGCCGTTGCCCGGATGGCGCTGGACACCTTCCTTCTGAACCCATCGGCAGGGGCCGTTCCTGAGCATATTTCGGAAAAGCATTTCATGCGCAAGCACGGTCCGGATTCCTACTATGGGCAGCGGAAGCGGTAGGTCTGATCAGCGGTTTCCCGCGGTCATGGATTGTCGTATTTTTGGTCGCATGCTTGACATCGGGTGGCGTTTTCTGGCATTGTGCGCGGCGTCTGGGGCTGCCCAGACCGTGGTCAAGAGTCAATCGCCAGCCTTCCCGGCAGGCTTTATCCAGAGAGCCCCATGAGATTAGAAAGCCAATGCGCTAGACTATTCGTGCCCGACGGGGCTTCGGAACCCGAGGCCTTGAAGCGGATCACACACCTTGGGATCGGTGCCCATCAGGACGATCTTGAATTCATGGCGTTTCACGGCATCCTGGAGTGTTATCACCGTCGGGATCTCTGGTTCGGGGGGGTGACCTGCACCAACGGTGGCGGTAGTTCCCGTATAGGCCCCTATGCCCATTTCACCGATCCCGAGATGATGTCCGTCCGCCAGGAGGAACAGAATGCGGCTGCAAGCGTTGGTCATTACGGGGTGATGATCCAGCTCAATGTTCCAAGCAGTGTCGTCAAGAGCCCCGTGGATACGCTTGTGAAGAACGACCTGAGGGAGATTCTTGCCGCCACACACCCCCAGGTGGTCTATACGCATAATCCCGCGGATAAGCATGACACCCACATCGGTGTCCTCGTCGCCGCCATTCAGGCGATACGGGAACTCCCTTTGAATCTGCGCCCGCGACGCGTGATCGGTTGTGAGATCTGGCGCGGGTTGGATTGGATGGACGATGCCCGGAAAGTGGTCATGGATGTCAGTCGGCACGAGAATCTCGCGGCGGCGGTCGGCGGGGTCTTTGATTCCCAGATCGCTGGCGGAAAGCGCTACGATCTCGCCACGCAGGGCCGGCGCCAGGCCAATGCGACTTTTTTCGAGTCCCATGCAACCGATACGGCCACGCAGGTGATCTTCGGTATGGATCTGACGCCCCTGGCGGCGGATGCATCGCTCGACATTATTGAGTTTGTGGAGGAGTATATCCGGTCGTTCGAGAGGGACGTCCGGCAGAGGTTGTCACGTCGTCTGGGTAAACCGGTGCCGTCGTAAGTGCCGGCATCCATAACATAACAAGAAAGAAGGGTGGTTGTTCATGAATGTTCCATTTTACGGTCACGTGCGTCAGTACAACAACATCAAGTCGGAAATTGATGCCAATATCAAGCAAGTCATCGAGAGCGGCGAATATGTCCAGGGCCCGATGAACAAGCAGTTCGAGAAGGAATTCGCGGCGTTCAGCGGAACCAAGTACGCGATTGGCGTCGGCAATGGAACGGACGCCCTATGGCTGGTCCTGATGGCGCTGGGTATTGGCAAGGGCGATGAGGTGATCACGAACGCGAACACCTTCTTTGCCACGGCAGAGGCCATCTGGATTGCCGGGGCAACCGCTGTCCTGATTGACTGCGATCCCAAGACCAAGTGTATTGATCCCGCGAAGATCGAGGCCGCGATCACCTCCCGGACGAAGTGTCTCATGCCGGTTCATTTGTACGGGCAGTGCGCGGACATGCCTGCCATCAAGAAGATCGCGGACAAGCACAACTTATTCGTCATTGAGGACAACGCCCAGGCGATTGACGCGGCTGGCGACACGTTCAAGATCGGCGAGTTCAGCGATGCCGTCGCCACGAGCTTCATCATCCAGAAGAACCTCGGGACGTTTGGCGACAGCGGCGCCATCGTCACCAACAACGAGACGATCAATACCAAGACCCGCCTGCTCCGCAGCCATGGGTCCCCCGCGCGCAATGTGCACAGTTTCGGGTTCAACAGCCGTCTGGACGATATTCACGCCGGTATCCTGAGTGCCAAGCTGAAGCACATCCATGACTGGAACAACAATCGTATCAAGCTGGCGGAGCGCTATACCGCGGGATTGACAGGTGCCAAGACCTTCGACCTGCCTTACCACAAGCCGGGCTATCGCCATGTCTGGCACTTGTACGTCATCGAGGTGAAGAATGCCGGGAAGCGCGACGAGTTTGTCAATTGGCTGGTCAAGAACGGGGTGGATGCCAAGACGCACTATTCCATCGCCATCCACCAGCAGTCCGGATACCCCTGGGGCAAGGATGCCCGCACCGTGGGTCCTCTGGCCAATGCCGAGAAGAATGCGGCCACCTGCATCAGCCTGCCGATGTTCCCGGAGCTGACCACCGACGAAGTGGATTATGTCATCGCGAAATGCAAGGAATGGGACAAGGCCAACGCCTGAGGAGTTGTTTATCCATGGCAAACCAATACACAGTGATGGTCGTTGGAGCGGGGAAGCGCGGCATGCACCATGCCTCGGCTTTTCAGGCGAATCCCCGTTTCCGGGTGAGTGGTCTGTGCGATATTGACGCCGCCAAGCTGGACGCTGCCGCCGCGAAGATCGGCGGTGGTGTCAAGCAAGGGACGGATGTCGCCGCCCTCGCGCGGGAGATCCGTCCGGACGTGTTCTGTTTCTGCACGATGCCCAATCTGCGCATCCCGATGATCACGGCCGCCATCGAAGGCGGCGCGAGACTCGTCGCCTTCGAGAAACCGGTGGCGCTGACCAGCAAGGAGCTGTTCGTCATCCGCGACCTTCTCGCCAAGGCTGGTGTGAAGGCGGTTGTCAGCCACCAGCATCGCTACGGGGTGCATTATCGCAAGGTCAAGGAGATCATCGCCAGCGGGGCGCTGGGCCGGGTCCATACGGTTTACGGGACTGCCACGGGGTGGATGACCCATATGCTTTCCCATCTCATTGATTATACCCGCTGGTATAATGACGAGGCGGATGCCGCCTGGGTCATGGCTCAGGCGGCCGGTCGCGGGAAGCTGGCGGATAACCATCCCTCGCCGGACCATATTGCGGGGTTTGTGCAGTATGCCAACGGCGTTCGCGGCATTTATGAATGCGGCGCCGGTGCTCCCGATCAGCCGGAAGTGGCGAAATGGTGGGGAAAATGCAGAATGGGGGCGCAGGGAACAGAAGGGTTCGCCGAAGTGCTCACCAATGGAGGTTGGCGTGCAATCACCAAGCGTGACGGATACCAGTCCGGCGACGGGGTGATGAACTACGATCTCGACATGCCGCCTTACATCCAGGACATCGCCGATTGGCTGGATGAGAGGAAGCCGCATCCCTGCCGGTTTGAGAGCGCCTTCAAGGGTGCCGAAATCATGCTCGCCTTGCAGCAGTCGGCGATTTCAGGTGGACAGGTGGCGATTCCTCTTGTGACTGGAATGGATGAGCAGGAAGGCTTGAAAAAAGCCCTGTCGGACCGGAAGGTCCTGGTTTCGTCCGAGGTGAATGCCAAGGAATTCAACGTCTGAACACCGGCAGGGGACCAGGGGCGACGGCGTCAGATCGGTTCGACCGTGGCTGACAATCCGTAGGAACGCAACTGGTCCCGATGCTCGATGGCAGGCGTCTGCGCTTCCACCTCCGCGATGGATCGTCCTTTCTGGTGCGCCTCCATCATGATTTTTGCCGCCAGTTCCATGTTGTGCGCAAAGACGGTTTGCAGGCATTTGACGACATGTTCAACGCTGTTGACATCGTCGTTATGCAGAACCACCTGGCAGAAAGGCTCCGGACGCACATCCTTCTGGCCACGGGGGCGTTTTGCGGTTTTGCTGTCTGTCTTGTTCATACGCCTCCCGGCGCGGCGGTCACTCCGCTGTCTTGACCGCTTCCGGCATCACCGGTACGGCGATGGGAACGGGGCTTTCCGCCGGGACGGCTGCCGGAATCTCAACCGGCATGGAAGGCGGCTGGGCTTCGGACGGAATCGCGGTCCCGTCGGAAAGGCCGAGCGGTGCCGGTGCTGGCCCCGGTATACCCGACTCGGGTAGCGATGCGGGCATCGCTGGTTGCTGCATCGGTGCAGGTACCGCATCCACGCGATCCATCACCGAGCCGCTGTGATCTCCGCGCCTTGCGGTCATGATCGTCAACAGGATCGTATTGAACAGGAAGATGCTTCCCAGTATGACGGTTGCCTTTGTCAGCACATTACCCATGCGTGAACCGAAAATCGCCTCTCCGGCGCCGCCACCAAAGGCAGAGCCGCCCATGCCGCCCTTGGTCCTCTGCATGAAGATGATGGCGGTGAGAAGGGCGCTCAGCAACGCCTCGAACACAATCAGAACTCCGTAAATGAATCCCATGACAACATCCTTCCTGTCTTATTTCTGCTGCGCGATGCGCACCAGTTCCACAAATGACTTCGCTTCCAGTGCCGCCCCGCCGATCAGTCCGCCGTCAATGTCCGGCTTCGCCAGAAGTTCAGAGGCGTTCGATGGCTTCATGCTGCCGCCGTAGAGGATCCGCACACTGCCAGCCACATCGTCCTGCGACATTTCCTTGAGCAGGGACCGGATGAACGCATGCATCTCCTGCGCCTGTTCCGGGGTGGCGGTGAGCCCGGTTCCGATCGCCCAGACCGGCTCGTACGCAATCACCACCTTCTTGAGATCTGCCGGGGCGATGCCCGCCAGGCTGCCTGTGATCTGGGTGCGGACTACCGTCGCCTGCTTTTCCGACTGCCGCTCTTCCAGCGTCTCGCCAACGCAAACAATCGGAGTCAATGTCGCCGCCAGCGCCGCCTTTGTCTTCTTGTTGATGATGCTGTCCGTCTCGCCGAAATACATACGCCGCTCGCTGTGTCCGAGAATTACAAAGTGACAGTAGAGCGAGCGTAGCATCAGTGCGGAGATCTCGCCCGTGTAGGCACCGCTCGCCTCCCAGTGCATGTTCTGGGCACCGAACTTGATCGCGGTTTCGCCGACGGTATCCGCCACCACCTGCAGAGAGGTGAACGGCGGACAGAGCACCACCTCAACCTCGCTGCACTCGGCCAGTTCCCGCTTGATATCTGCAGCCAGCGTTTGCGACTCGCCGACCCCCTTGTTCATTTTCCAGTTCCCCGCGATGATGCGCTTACGCTGTTTCATGGTTCCATCTTTCTCTTAAAGCCAGCTCTCTTGCAGCCTATTTTCCAGCCGTTTTATAAATACAGACGCATTACATACCATGAACGCGTGCCCGTGACAAGATTTTCGCTCAGGGCGTATCGGCGTCAGTTGTAAACCGGATCGTAACTGCTCAGGAGGGGTGGGTTCAGGGTTCGGGGGAAAACAGGAAAGAATCGCACGTCCAGGATCTCAGTACCCCTTCTCTTGCCCGCTTTCCTCTTCGAATTTCCTGAACCCTGAACCCCTGAACCCTGTGACCTGAGTAGTGACTGTTGTATCCGGATTATTTGGGTTGCCGGGACGATAAAGGCAGTGGTTTAAGCGTAACCAACGAAGGGTGGGATTAAGTCAGGGAATACGTGTGCGATGACGTGTTGGAACAAAACACTTAGACTCACGCTTGCTGGGTTATGCTTAATCCAACCGCTTCGTCGGTCAACCATGGATAGGAAAATCGCGAAGCCACCCACAGCACAGATACTGCGGAAGACTCAAAAAATACGGGTTTGACCTGTGCCCGCCGGTCCGGCATGATGCGGGTCCCAGACGCTAGGCGGATCGCGAACCGCAAGATGAGTGTCCATCGGCGTCATGATGCTGAAACGAACCTGGGAAACCGCATGCAATCCTTTACACCCACGTTACCGGCTGTGATTCCCGTCAGCGCGATGATCGCCGGGCTTGGTATTTTCGTCATCCTCTGCGCCGGTATCGTGCTGAACATCCGGTTCCTGCTGCGCATCCGCGCCCGCGGAATTCCCTTTCCCCGCTACGCCAGTCGCCTGTTGCGACGCCCATGGGATTGGCAGGACGCGCTCTGGCTCTCCCTGGTCATGGCGGTGTTCATTGGCGCTCTGGCGCTGTGCGGCCAAATCCTCGACCATTTCGAGGTGGACGTATCCAGCCCCATCTCCCGTGTCCTGATCATTGTGCAGAGCGTGCTCACCCAGGGGCTTGCGCTTGGACTGATGGTTCATCTCTCCCGGCGCCGAGGCGCGGGACTGGCATCAAGCCTGGGAGGTCCGCCCGCTCCCCTGCGTTCCCGCGTCCGCCAAGCGTTCCTGTTCTATGTCGGCGCGATGCCGCTGATTGCCGCCGCCGGGCTGCTATCGAATGCGCTTGTGGTGCTTTCCGGCATACCCGTGCAACCGCAGCCTATCCTTGGAGGCTTTATTGATGTCACCGCACCGCTATGGTTTAAGGGCTGGCTGATCGCCACCGCCACGATCGTGGCCCCGGTCGTTGAGGAAGTCATCTTCCGAGGCGTGTTTTTCCCGGCCGCCGCCAGGAAGCATGGCATTCCTGCCGCCATCGTCATCGTCTCCATGCTCTTTGCCGGCATCCACGGACACCTGCCCGCCATCCTGCCGCTCTTTGTCGTCGGCGCCTTTCTTTGCGCCTCCTACCTCTATACGGGATCGCTGCTTGTCCCGGTTCTCATGCACGCCATGTTCAATACCGTCAATGTTACCGCCATCCTGCTCTCCGGCATTACCCTCAACCCGACATGAACGGCAGGCGCGATGATCATCGCGGCCATCAACGATCCGGTAGCCGAGCGCCGGGCCGAAGCCGAACGGGATATCAGCCAGGCGTCGGCCATCAATCCCTATCGCCTGGTCACTACTCAGGTCACAGGGTTCAGGGGTTCAGGGTTCAGGGAATTCGAAGAGGAAAGCGGGCAAGAGAAGGGGTACTGAGATCCTGGACGTGCGATTCTTTCCTGTTTTTCCCCGAACCCCGAACCCTGAACCCTGAACCCACCCCTACATCGCCTGAATATCTGGGGGGCGTGCGGAGGGCTTATCCGGGAGAACGGAAAGGCGATCAAAATCCGCCGTTTCGATCCGGCGCAACAGCCGCCCAAGTCGCTGAACCGGTCCCTGGCGAGCAGCGCACCTGCCCTTTCCGGATCAATTTCGGTTGCATCGTTTGAGACGGTCTTGGTAAGGTGAGAGGCGTTTTGCGAGTGGTCGCCCGTTATCGGACACAATCATTCGCGGTTACGGACGTCCATTTCTTATGACGACAATCAGGATATATCCCCCGCGCTGGCACGATGGACTGGCGAGCCGGTTCTTCCGTATCGCGGCAAGCGGGCTGCTGCCGGCGTCCTGGTTCCGGGCGGCGTTGCCGGCGG
>CAZGBW010000099.1:0-8260 GCA_964523995.1 uncultured Victivallales bacterium
ATCTGCGCCTGCGATGCGCAGGATCGCCTCCGCCGTGTCGAGGAATTGACGCATATCGTCCGTGACGGTGATGCGGCGGTTCACCGTGACCCGGCTGGCGGTCCTGAGGTCCGGCTGACGGGCAATGAGTATGCCTCGATGAACATGTGGGGCTTTACGCCGGATTTGTTTACCCATCTCCAGCGGTTGTTCGGTGATTTCCTGAAGGCCCGGTCCGGTGATCTGAAGTCGGAATTCTACCTGCCGGCGGCCGTGGACCGGCTGCTCGGGGCAGGGGATGTGGAATGCCGGGTCCTGCCGACCCCGTCACACTGGGCGGGCGTGACCTACAGGGAGGATCGCGCGATCCTGCAATCCTTTATGGCAGGGCAGATCGGGCAGGGGATATATCCAAGCCCGCTCTGGGGGTGAACGCCTGAGGCTTGTGCAGGGGAATCCGTTGCTCAAGTCTTCGGTTTGGCCTGCTGGATCCGGCGCTGGACGGCGGAAAGCAGTTCTTCCGCCCGGACCGACCAGAAACTCTTCGGGTGGTTGGCGATGAAGTCCTCGTACAGGGTCTGCGCCTCGGCGAGACGGCCAAGCTGCTCAAGGCAACGGGCTTGGCCGAACAGGGCCTGGGGGGCGAGATAGTGGCCGGGATTGCCTGCGGCGAAGGCGGCGAAGGCGTCGGCGGCTTCCTGGAGTGCTGCCGGATCGTTGCGGGCCTCGATGCAGAACACACGTCCGAGCACGGCCACGGGGGCCATGTCGTGGGAGGGCCATTTGGCCAGGAAATGGTCATACTGCGAGAGAGCCGGCTCGTAGTTCCCGTTGTCAAAATGCAGCTTGGCCAGTGAAATCACGGCCACCGGGGCGATGTCGGTCTTCCCGAAATCACGGATCACCGACTCGTAGTCCTCAACGGATTGCGCGGCAGCCAGGCGGCGATCCGCCTCTACGGCGCGTCTCCCGGTCCGGGAATGAAGCATCTGCATTGCCGTCACGACAACCAGAACGCCCAAACCAATGGTCAGCGCGTGGCTGCCATGCTTCTGGAACCATGCCTTCAGGTTGTCGAACTCGCCGCCTTGCGTTGTGCCGGGGATGTGTTTCTGCTCGGTTTTCATGGGTATCCTTCGTTGATCAGTTTCCGCAATCGATGCGGTAGTTATGCGTAACTGCCGTATAAATGCAAGACAGAACTTCTTCGCATCATGGCGGCATGGACTGGCGGTTGGTGCTTCCCGTCCTCTTCATTCAAAAGAAACGGCACACTCACAGAACTCTAATATATGGCGTCTAGTGTCATAGGCGTTTTCAATGGCATCCGGTCTGCCGGAGATGGTCTTCGGGGGATGCGATGCCGCTAATGGAGGAATCGAAAATGAACAAGGGTAATGGAAAACTGGCAGGAGCCGTAGCGATGGCCGCCGCCGGGATGTGCATGGTGTCGGTCGGGTGGGCGCAGACGACGGTGGATTCGAAATTGCCGGTTTACGTACCGGTCTCCGGGGTGTCGGGAAGCCTGAAGAGTGTCGGGTCGGACTCGATGAACAACCTGATGACGCTCTGGGCCGAGGGATTTCTCGGCATGTATCCGAATGTGCAGATCGAGATCGAAGGCAAGGGCTCCTCGACAGCCCCGGCTGCTCTGATCGCGGGAACCGCCCAGTTCGGCCCGATGAGCCGCACGATGAAGGGTGGCGAGGTTGATGCGTTCGAGAAGCAGTACGGCTACAAGCCCGCGCTGCTGCGCACCTCCATTGACGTGCTGGCGGTGTATGTGAACAAGGACAACCCGATCAAGGGGCTTACGCTGCAGCAGGTGGACGCGATTTTCAGCTCGACACGTCGCGGCGGTTTCGCGAGCGACATCCGCACCTGGGGTGAGGCCGGCCTGGACGGCGACTGGGCGACGATGCCGATCAGCCTCTACGGGCGTAACGCGGCTTCCGGCACGTATGGGTTCTTCAAGGAACACTCGCTGTTCGGCGGCGACTTCAAGAATTCCGTCAAGGAGCAGCCCGGTAGCTCCTCGGTGGTGCAGGGGGTGGCGAGCGAGAAGGCCGGCATCGGCTACAGCGGTATCGGTTACCGCACGGCGGATGTGCGTCCGGTACCGCTGGCCCGTGAGGCGGGTGCTGAGCACTACGAGGCGGTGGCGGCGAATGCCTACAATGGCAATTATCCGCTGGCCCGCTTCCTGAACATCTACATCAACGCCAAGCCGGGGCAGGCTCTGGATCCGGTCCGCCGCGAGTTCATCAAATACATGTTCAGCCGTCAGGGACAGGAAGACGTGGTTCGTGATGGGTACTTCCCGGTCGATGCCAGCATCGCCCGTGAAACCCTGCAGAGCCTGGGTATTGAAGCGAAGTTCTAATCGTTGATAGAATCATAAAACAAGGAGACGATGATGGGTATTGTACAGCGTATTACCGGTGGGGTGTTGGCTCTGGTCATGGCGGCTGGCTGCAGCACGACGGCGCAGACTTGCAGCACGGCTGAAAAACCGGCTTCGAAACCGCCGGCTTCCAGCGTGGCGGAGGCGACTCCGGTCAAGACCGTGAATTATGATAAACCGGGCTTCGTGACGGCCGTAGTCAAGGGCCGCCTATGGGTGTTTGCCGAGGGCAGTCCGGAGCTGGCTAGCTACAAGGAGAGCAAGAAAACGCCGGCGATCCATGCCACGCGAGTGAAGGCCGGTCCGGATGGAATGACGATTATCGCTCCGGATCTGTCTGTGCTTGAAGCTTATATGAAGTGATATCCGGCCTGCTCTGGGCGGATCTTCTGGATGGGAACACCGGCGGCCCGGGCGTCATGCCCTGGCCGCCGGTCCAATGCAGGGCCTCTCGTGAACGAAACTGGAAATACATTTACCGGACGGCGGCGCGACCGGAAGACAAGGCCGGGCGTTAAGGTGGTGGACCGGGTCGCGAGGACGCTGATTACCGTGGGCGGGATCGGTACTATTATCGCTGTTTCCACCGTTTGCGTGTTCCTGGTGGCCGTGGCCTCGCCGCTGTTCTCAAAAGCCCGCATGGATGACCTCGAGCGGGTGGATCCCTCATGGGATGAGCTGCAGGAACCCCCGGTCCACCTGGCGGCCGATGAGTACCAGATGCTTGGCTGGGCGATGTTCAGGGATGGTTCAATTCACGTTTTCCGCTGTGATACCGGCGAGCGGGTTGGCGATGTCCGCCATCTGCTGGATGGCCGGCAGCTCACGGCATGGAGTTTCAATACCGACGGCGATGATGTCTGCTTCGGTTTCCAGGATGGACATGCACAGCTGGGGGCCATCCGTGTCTCGGTCTCGTTCCTTGGCGATCACCAGGTCCCGGATGCCGTCCGGGGAATCCCTGTCGGTGACGTCGCGATGCATGAAGGAGTTCTTTATGCGCATCCGCAGCCTGGTCAGTTTCGACGTCATGCTTTCGAATCCGAGCTAAAGCCTCCCGTTCGTATTTCAGAGGAGCCGGTAAGGCTGCTGGGACATACCGTGCGCAGTACGGGCCCCGTGCTGATTGCCCTGACCGGCGAGAATCTGGCGATTTACGCGGTGCGCGAGATCCGCAACTTCCTGACCGGGGCCGTGACGGCGCAGACCCGCCGGGTTGATCTGCCCTACGAGGTGCGGTCCGGTGGTGCGGTGCCGGCCCATCTGCAGCTTTCCGGACTCGGCGATATCGCCTATCTCGCGTGGGAGGACGGTTTCCTCCGGCGGTACGATGCGCGCACGCTCGACAATCCGCAGCTTGTGGAAACCGTTGATCTGGTCCCGGAAGCGGGCGGACGCCTGACGGCCTTGCAGTTCCTGATCGGACGCACAACGCTCGTGTCCGGCGATTCTCAGGGGCGGATTCAGGCCTGGTTCTGTGTGCCGGACGCCACGAAGATCGACAGGACCACCCTGGTGTCGGCGCATGATCTCGGTCAGTCAGGGTCGGCCGTGACGGCGTTGAGCGGTGCCGCCCGCTCCCGCCTGCTGGCGGCGGGTTATGCCGATGGACGGGTTCGGTTGTTCCATGTGACGGCCAACGCATTGCTGGTGGAGGGATCGGTCCCCGCCGGCAGCGGCGAGACTGCGGTGGGAGTGGTTGCGATCGGTACCCGCGAAGACCGTCTGCTGGCAGCCACTTCCCGGCAGCTGCTCAGTTGGAAACTGGATCAGCGCTATCCCTCGGTCAATCTGCACTCGCTGTTCGCAAAGGTCTGGTACGAGGGCTACGCCCAGCCCGAGCACCTGTGGCAGTCCTCCTCCGGAACCGACGACTTCGAGCCGAAGTATGGTCTGGTACCTCTGATCTTCGGAACGGTGAAAGCGACATTTTTCTCCATGCTGTTCGGGCTGCCGATCGCGCTACTGGCCGCGATCTTCACGAGCGAGTTCATGCATCCGCGGATCAAGGCCCGGGTCAAGCCGATGGTGGAGATGATGGCCAGCCTGCCCAGTGTGGTGCTGGGATTCCTGGCGGCGCTCGTCATTGCGCCCGCGGTTGAGAACATTGTTCCGGGGGTCCTGGCATTGTTCGTGACCCTGCCGCTCGCCTTTCTTTCCGGGGCCTATCTCTGGCAGCTCATGCCGCGGGAGTGGGCCCTGCGGCTGCAGCGATTCCGGTTCACGCTGATCTGCGGCATGGTCCCGCTCGGGGTCTGGGGGGCGCTGAAGGCCGGCCCGACCGTGGAACAGCTACTGTTCGCGGGGGATGTGAAACGGTGGCTCGACGGGCAGATCGGCAGCGGGGCAGGGGGCTGGTTCGTGCTGCTGACCCCGCTGACAGCCATCCTCACCGCCGTCATGCTCAACCGGTTGCTGCGCGATCATGTGCGGTCCTGGTCGCGGCGCTGGACGCGGGCCCGCGCGGCGCAGTTCGACGCCCTTAAATTCATCGTTGCCCTGGCGTTCTGGGCGGCCCTGACGGCCGGGGCCGCCTGGTTGCTGGCGGCTGCAGGATTCGACCCGCGCGGGGGCGGCCTGCATCATTTCCTGGGAACCTACGTGCAACGCAACGCGATGATTGTCGGTTTTATCATGGGTTTCGCCATTATCCCGATTATCTATACCCTTGCGGAAGATGCGCTGAGCTCGGTACCGGGGCATCTGCGCTCGGCGTCGCTGGGAGCCGGGGCGACCCCCTGGCAGACCGCCATCCGGATCATTGTGCCGACCGCCATGAGCGGATTGTTCTCCGCCGCCATGATCGGTCTCGGCCGCGCGGTGGAGGAAACGATGATCGTGCTGATGGCGGCCGGGAACACGCCGGTTTTGCAGATGAACCTGTTCAACGGCTTCCGGACGCTGTCGGCCAACATTGCCGTGGAGCTTCCCGAGGCGCCGGTCGGCGGTACGCATTACCGGGTCCTGTTCCTGGCGGCCCTGGCGCTGTTTGTGATGACCTTTATCGTCAATACCTTTGCGGAGATGATTCGGCAGCGATTCAGAAAGAGAGCGTATCAGCTATGACTGGCGAGAGGCATGACAGCATGAGCCCTTCGCGCAAAGGGCGCCGCGGATCCGGCGATGGCAGCGCGACATTGCTGGCGCATGGGGAGCCGATGGTCTGGCTGACCGGCGGGGGGCTGGCGCTGGCACTGGTGATGATCCTGTGCCTGCTGGCGCTCGTTGCCTACCAGGGGATGGTCACCTTCCGTCCGGTTCCGGTGGTGCGTCTTGAACTGCATGACGGACGGGTGCATCTGGGCGAGGTCGCCCGCCGTGAGCGCTATAAACCCACGCTGGCGGACATCGGCCGTTTGCCGGAGCGCTTGCGGGAGACCGTTCAGCAGGGGGTACGGGAGACTGGCGGATGGGCCTGGCGACGCCTGGTGCGAACCGGTAATTACGAGCTCACGGGCGAGCATTATGCCTGGGTTAGCGACTACGAAGTCGCCGCCGAGGCGCTGCCAGCATGGGCCATGGTCCTGGAACGGATGACGTGGGGGCGCTTTTACGGCGAGCCGGTTGCCTTTGAGCTTGACCACCCGCTTGGGAAAGCGACCCGTGGGGAGGCGCAGGCACGGGTGGAGCAGATGCAACCGGAGGAGGGGCGCGAGATTCTCTTTCGGGTTGATGGAACGTTGGTCTCCCCCGGAGAGGTTCCGGAGGGGGCCGTGGTGACCGCCTGTGTTGAAGTCTGGCGTGGCCCGTCGGCGGTCTGGGCGCAATATCGGAAGCATCACGACACCGTCCGGGACCGCTGGCGTGCGCGACGTCGCCTGGAGAAGGTGGATATCGGCAGAATCAGCCATCGCAGCGAGGCGGTGCGGCTGGCTCTGCGCGAGGCTGAACTGGATCTGCAGGGTGTTGTGCAGGCCGAAGGGAATGACTCGCCCGGTGCCGTCGCCGCCCTGCAGCGGCTCGAGACGGCGCGGAGGAACCAGGTGGCCATGGAGGCCCGATCCCAGGAGGAATCGCTCCGGGTGCGCGGTGATATCAACGCGCTGAACCGCGAGAATGAACGCTACCGGATCGTCCTCAGGACGACATCGGGACACGAGTCCGCGATCTCGCTGGCGGATATCGCCAGGGCCTACCCCGCCAACCGTCTTTCGCTCCTGCAGCGCCTGGGTGTCTATTTCTCGCGCTGGGGCGAATTCCTGGCGGATGACCCGCGCGAGGCCAACACGGAAGGCGGTGTGTTCCCGGCGATCTTCGGGACGGTGGTGATGACCCTGCTGATGAGCCTGGCGGTTGTGCCCTTCGGGGTGCTGTCGGCACTCTATCTGCGCGAATACGCCAAGGCCGGTCCGATGATCTCCGCCGTCCGGATCGCGATCAATAACCTGGCCGGGGTCCCCTCGATCGTGTTTGGTGTTTTCGGGCTCGGTTTCTTCTGCTACTGGGTGGGTGGCTCGATTGACCAGATGTTCTTCGAGGCGAAACTGCCGAGCCCGACATTCGGCACGGGCGGCGTCATGTGGGCATCCTTCACGCTGGCGCTGCTGACGCTGCCCGTGGTCATCGTCGCGACGGAGGAAGCACTTTCCGCCGTGCCGAGCTCGATGCGTGAAGGCTCCTATGCCTGCGGAGCCAGCAAATGGCAGACCATCAAGCGGATTGTGCTTCCGCGGGCGATGCCGGGCATCATGACCGGGATGATCCTGGCGATGGCCCGCGGTGCGGGCGAGGTTGCCCCGCTGATGCTCGTCGGTGCGGTGAAGCTGGCTCCCGAGCTACCGCTCGACGGCGTATTCCCCTTCCTGCATGCGGAGCGCAGCTTCATGCACCTGGGGTTCCATATCTTCGATCTGGGGTTCCAGAGCCAGAACAGCGAGGCCGCCAAGCCGATGGTGTTCACCACCACGCTGCTGCTGATCGCCATTGTCGCGGGGCTGAACATCACGGCGGTGCTGATCCGCAACCGCCTTCGTAAACGGTTTACCGCATCTGCCTTTTAAGGACAGGAGAACGCATGATAAAACAGACGTCCACTTCGATTGAACATCCCGTTGATGCCGCATCGCCGACCGCGACGGGCAATCGCCTGCATGCGATTGCGCGCGGGGAACCCTTCACACCGGCGATCCATCCGGAGCTGGCGGCAGAGCGCGCGGTTCTGGAGGTTGATGATTTCAACCTGTGGTATGGAGCCGCGCAGGCGCTGCACGGCATTGACATGATCGTGCCAGCGGGGAAAGTCACCGCGATGGTTGGTCCGTCAGGGTGCGGAAAGTCAACGTTGCTGCGTTCCGTCAACCGCCTGAATGATCTGGTGGACAGCGTCCGCGTCACGGGGGATATGCGTATCAACGGCCAGACCATCTATCACAAGGCGGTTGATGTGATTGAACTGCGCAAGCGCATGGGCATGGTGTTCCAGAAGTCGAATCCCTTCCCGATGAGCATCTACGAGAATGTGGTCTACCCGCTGCGGATTGATGGCGAACGCAACAAGGCGGTCCTGGACGAGGTCTGCGAGCGCAGCCTGCGCGGTGCGGCCCTGTGGGATGAGGTCAAGGACCGTCTTCAGGAAAGCGCGCTGGGCATGTCCGGCGGGCAGCAGCAGCGGCTGTGCATCGCGCGGGCGATCTCGGCTGAGCCGGAAGTGCTGCTGATGGATGAGCCCTGCTCGGCCCTGGACCCGATCGCCACCAACCATATCGAGGACCTGATCCATGAGCTGAAGGGGGAGTACACGATCCTGATCGTGACGCACAACATGCAGCAGGCCGCGCGGGTCAGCGACTACACGGCCTTCATGTATCTCGGGCGCCTGATCGAATACGGCCCGACCGCGACCATCTTCCAGAAACCGCTCCTGCCGGAAACGCTCGA
>CAZGBW010000100.1:0-8231 GCA_964523995.1 uncultured Victivallales bacterium
TGTATTGCTATCATGGCCGTGATGCATCTGCACCGCGATCCAAGATATTGGAGAATCCGGAAATTCCTACATTGAGTAAACGCAATCCCGTGCTCATTCAGCCTGAATTCCGCTATGCGGCGCACCCGATGACGGCGTGGAGCATGTCGGATTCGTATTGCCGTGCCACAAGCGAGGAAAAGGCAGCCACGGTCTCTGGGTCACGGACGTATAACCGATGTCCGCTAAGCGCCTCGAATGCAAGGATACTGTTCGCATGGTTGAGATCGACAAGATCAAGCTCCGCGATCTGCATCAATCGGGCGGTCATCTGAACATAGAACTCGAAAAACGCGACTGGTTCCAGTGCCGGTGACAAGAGAACGCCGATATCAACATCACTGACCTGCCGTACCGTGCCATCCTTGGATGTGCCGAATCGAATGCTTCTAACCTGCTGCTAATTCGATGCTAACAGTGGAAGGCGACATTGTAACGGTTTGATTACGCACCGGAGCCCCGTGGTAAAGGTGTCAATCTTGATTACTGTTACAATGCCACCCATACCGCAAACACTTCTGAACCTGCTGTCCGACACGCCGCCGTTCGGTGCGGATGACGTGACCGTTGGTATCGAGCATGAGTGGCAGGTATGTGTGGCCGGGGATCCCGGCCACATTGACCTGGTCCAGACCATCCTGACTTCAAACCACTACCGCAATCTCGTCAAGCGAAGCGCATCCGGCGATGTTCCCGGCCACACCCTGCGGGCGCTGGATAAGTGGCTGCATGAGAACAGGAGCCGGATATGGGAGAACAGCTGGGTGCGTTTTCCCTTGCATGTCCTGAACGCGTCGGCCTCCACGTGTCTCGACCGGGATCTGCTGGCGGACAAGACGCGCCCGGAGGGGCCGCGACGGACGGATGCCGGGCGCTTTTTCATCGATCACCAGGGGACGACATTCCTTCGCGTGCCTGTCAGCTACCTGTTGAAACTGGCGCTGTTCCAAGCCGTCGGATCCGCCAGGACCCCCGAGCTGGTCCGCCGGATCGCGTACCGGATTGAGTCCTGCTTCCTGAACGACAACACCTCCCCGGAAATATGCTCGTTCTATCCCATCCCGCTTTTCCGCGATCCGGAGCCGGGGATGGCGGCTGCCAAGGAGGCGATGCGCCGGTTCCTGCTGACGCAATTGCTGACCGCGTACTCCAACAGGGCCATGCAACTGGGGGCGCACGGCCAACGGGTGATGGTGTATGCCGCCCCGCATCCGCCCGTGCGCCAGAAGGCTCTCAACAACCTGATCTCCGATGTATTCTACCGCGATCTGTTCATGAGTCCCTGTCTGTCCGGCTGGAACGACGGCGAGGCGAAGCACCGTTACATGCATCTCTGCCATGAAGTGCTTTCCCGTAGCCAGCTCAATGCCGTGCTGAAAATGCGCGAGGCTGGCATCATCCAGAATAATCTCGTGGTCCTGCCCAGCCTGTCGAACACCAGCCTGGCCAACAACGGGATTCACATCAGCATCGGCAGCAGCCGGATCACCCGGTGGATGCGCGACCCCGGAAGCGGGTTCGGCGCGGCGGAGGAGCGGAATACGGGGGATCTGGCCACCAAGATCGTGGAATATTTCCTGCCGCTGTTTGTCGGGACGTTCAGTGCGGCCCCCTACAAGCTTGATTTCATGGATTTTCATCCCGAGAAGGTCCTGGGCTTCCTGCCGCACGAGCTGAGCCACACGCATATGCGCATGCTCTGGAGGCGGTGGAAGAAGAAAGGCCGGTTCAAGGTGTTCGGGCGTGCACTGACCCCCTTCGGCCCGGAGTGGCTGGATAGGCTGGTCAACCGGGTGTTCCGTTTCAAGGGTGACTTTGTACCCGACTTCCGGCTTCTGGACTATCCGGTCGCGCTGCTGAGTACCGACCAGAGTCCGGGACTCGATGGACACCCCGGCAACGACAAGCGCCTGCTGGACGACCTGATGAGCCAGGGGGCCTTCGATCATCGCATGCCGATGTACCGGCTTTGGCGGCTGCGGGAATTCGGCAGGATGGGGTTCTCGGGTTTCGAGGCCCGCTACTACAGCCAGTTTGCCGATACGCTGGGCGACATGGCGCACGCGGTCTGCCTGCAGACGTTGCTAGCCGCCATGGCGTATCGCTATATGGCGCGCGGACTCGTCACACATGACGATATCCCGGACACGCCGCATGCCGAAAGCGAGCGACGGCAGGTCTTCTTCGGGGCGGCGATCGGGCTGCCGACGTTCTATGTCCGGCGCGAATCCTGCAGCGGGTTCATGAAGCGTCTGCTGGAACGGGTGGAGCATACCCGGCCCAGTCGTCGCTATCCCGGCTATATCCGGGTCAAGTCCGTGGAATACCGGAAGGCGCTTGTGCGCGTGATCCGGGAGGATGCCGCCTCGCTGGTCGAATCCCTCAAGGCGGGGCCTGCCCTTGACGCGCTGGAAGCCCGGATTGAACCGGATAATTCCTGTTCGGCGGCGGCCCGGCTCTCCAGCGGTATCCGGAACCAGCTTGGGGGCAAGCCGGTTCACCGATGCGCTGGCGATGAATTCAATTCGGCCGCCGAGTGTTACTACCGCGATACCCTGCGTCGCCGGGAAACCGAGCAGGCTGTCGCCGTCATGGAACAGGATATCCCCGTCCTGCTGGAGTTCGCGGAAACCTGCCCCGACGTGCATCAGGCCATCCAGCAGTGTTTCCCGGATTGTTCGCCTGCAGAGGATCTGGCCGCGCTGAAGGCTGGCCTCCTGGAGGAGACCCTCGACGACGCGCAAATGGAACGGATGATTCACCTGCTTCTCCTGATCATCCATGCCGAATCAGTCATCGCGGAGCGCCAGGTATGATGACACACCAGTACATCGAACGGTCCGGCGGGCGGGTGATGGAGGAGCGCCTGCTCGGGGACCGGTGGGTGCAACTCCTGTACGGGCCGGTGCGCGAGAATGCCCCGGCACTGTTCCGGCACTGCACCCAGGCGCGCCTCTCCGCGCTGCTTGGCGCGTTGCACTTCGACCTGCCCGGCCGGATCACCGGTGCACGGGCCGTGCAAAAGCTGGCAGCCTCCATGCGCATCCCGCTCGACGAGTGCGTCTCCCCGCCCGATACGTTCATCACTGCCCGCCATCTGTTTGAGCGCCGCATCCGCTACTGGGAAACCCGGACGATGCCCGCGGCAGAGGACCGGGTGGTCTCTCCTGCCGATGCCCGTGTCCTGCCCGGCAGCCTGGAAGAGACCGACATGCTGTTCATCAAGGAGAAGTTCTTCACGCTGCCCGAGCTGTTCGGAGGCCAGGCGGAGCACTGGGTGCCATGCTTTGCGGGCGGTGCGTTCGCGGTGTTCCGGCTGACGCCGGACAAATACCACTACAATCACGCTCCCGTATCCGGCAACGTGCTCGCGATTTTCGAGGAGGATGGCCTTTATCACTCCTGTAATCCCGGCGCAACCATGGCCGTCGCCTCGCCGTTATCGAGGAACAAGCGGGTTGTCACGGTGATTGACACGGATGTGCCGGGAGGCACGCGGGTCGGCAAGGTCGCCATGATCGAGGTGGTGGCGCTGATGATCGGACGCATTGAGCAGTGCTACAGCCGGGAAGGCTATCAGGACCCCCGTCCGGTCGTGCCGGGGATGTTCCTGGAGCGGGGGCAGCCGAAAAGTCTTTACCGTCCGGGCAGTTCAACGGATGTCTTGCTGTTCGAGCCCCGCCGGATCCGCTTTGCACCCGACCTGGTGGCGAACCGTCGCCGCCCGGATGTCCAAAGCCGCTTTTCCATCGGGCTGGGGGAAGCGGCGGTCGAGACGGAGGTCCGGGTCCGGGAGGAGATCGCATGTCGCTGCTGACCGCATTATTCCTGGTGGTGTTCGTGCTGGTGCCGGTCGCCCTATCCGCATGGGCGGTTCGCGCACTGCCGCAGGAACGGTGGCAGATGCTTGCCGCGGTACCGCTGCGCAAGCGCCCCGACGGTAAGTGGAACGCCCTGAACCTGACGTACTACGGACTCTTCAACGCGATCGCCTATACGTGGGCTGCCGGATTGGGGTTCGCGCTGCTGGCCGGCGCTGGCGTTGCCCCGCGTGCCGCCGCGCTGCTGCTGGCGGTGCTGATCGCCGTCTGTGCCCCCGCCAGCAGTCTTGTGGCCCGATGGGTCGAGCGGAAACGGCACACGCTGACCGTCGGCGGCGCCTCCTTTGCCGGCATCCTGCTGGCCCCCTGGCTGATCGTGGCCGCCGACGGCGTGTCGCGTCACCTGTCCGGAAGCGGGGTGCCCGTCTGGCCAGCCCTGGCATCCTTCGCCATCGCCTATGCCTTCGGCGAGGGCATCGGACGCCTGGCATGCATCAGTTTCGGCTGCTGCTACGGCCGCCCGGTTGCCACATTGCCCCCACGCCTCCGGAAATGGCTGAGTCCGGTCGCCATCCGGTTCCAGGGCAAGACCCGCAAGGCCGCCTATGCCTCGGGGTTGGATGGCGTGCCGCTGATCCCGGTCCAGGCCTTCACGAATGCGATCTATCTTGCCGCCGGTACGGGCGGCATGGCGCTCTTCGCCGCTGGTCGCTTCATCAGCGCCTGCCTTCTCCCGCTGGCGGTCACGCAAACGTGGAGGATTCTCTCCGAGGTCCTCCGGGCGGATTACCGTGGCGAGACGCGCTTCTCCGCCTACCAGCGCATGAGCGTCATCAGCCTGCTCTATGCCGGACTGCTCCCGCTGGCGCTGCCGGCTGGCCTGCATCCGCCGCCGGATCTGCCCGCCGGCTTCGCCGCGCTCGGGTCCGCGTCCATGCTGCTGTCGCTCCAGGGGCTCTTTGTCGCCGCCTTTCTTTATACCGGACGGAGCGCCGTAACCGGTTCCACGATCGCGTTCCATGTTAACCACGACCGGATATGAACAATCCTGAATGGCTGATGATTGACGGGGTTGCGCCGTTTTTCCGGAACTGTCCCGGCAAGCGGATCAACTGGTCCAAGATCCCGTTTACCCATGTCGAGGCATCCGGCATGCTGGACGGGGCGGGGGCCGACATGCTCCGGCGGGACTTCCGCACCTTTGCCATGGCGGTGGCTGCCGACGGCTACAACGCCATCACGCTGGACGATCTTGCGCACCTGATCGCCTGGGATGGTCACCCGGCCCCCCTTCAGGAACGCCTGGCGCGCTACCGCGCGATGTACCGGGACTTGTTCGGTATTGCCGCGGAATGCCGCCTGCGTGTGCTGGTGACCTCGGATGTCTTCAGCATGACCCCCGGACTGGAATCGCATCTGGGGCGGAACGGCAGGATAGCCGACTGGCTGGCGGAGCGGCTGGAGTCGCTGTTCACGGCGTTTCCTGATCTTGCGGGGGTCATCTTCCGGATTGGCGAGAGCGATTCCATCGGCACCACCGGTGACTTCCAGAGTCGCCTGCTGATCCGCACGCCGCGGCAGGCCAATCGTTTTCTCCGGACGCTGCTGCCCGTCTTCGAGCGACACGGGCGCACCTTGTTCTTCCGCACCTGGACCGTCGGGGCCCATTCCATCGGCGACCTGATCTGGCACCGGCGCACCTTCGAGCGTGTGTTCCGCGGGATCCGGAGCGATGCCATGGTGGTTTCCATGAAATACGGGGAAAGCGACTTCTTCCGCTATCTGCCGGTCAACGCGCACTTCTTCCGCACACCGTTGAAAACGGTCGTTGAACTGCAGTCCCGTCGGGAATACGAGGGATTCGGCGAGTATCCATCCTTCACGGGCTGGGAGGTTGAGCGGATCTTGCGGCAGCTTGAAAACGCGCCGAACCGGATCGGTGCCAGTGTCTGGTGCCAGACGGGAGGCTGGGGCAAGTTCCGTCGCCTGACCTATCTGGACGACTCCTCCATCTGGGTGGAGTTGAACAACAGTGTCACCGCCGCCCTCTGCCGGGGACAGAGCTGCGAGGAGGCCGTCCGCCGTTTCTGCGCGCAGCGCCTGCCGGGGGTGGATCCCGTCCGGTTCCTGGCCTTCCTGGCGCTCACCGACGACGTGATCCGCGAGTTGCTCTACATCCGTGAATTCGCCGCGCGCAAGCTGTTCTTCCGCCGCCTGCGCGTCCCGCCGCTGGTGTTCCCCTACTGGGACCGCATCGTGATGACCCCCGCGATCCGCAACGTATTCCGCAACATGGTCGAGAATCATGTTCTTTGCGTCAACGAGGGCTATGCGGCCCTGCGCAAGCTCGACATCCTGCGCGACCTGGCGGCTGGTGCCGGCATTCCCATGCAGGGGCTCGACTTCCAGCGCGACACCTTCGAGATCCTGGCCATCCTGCGCGAGTACATCTTTGCCGACGCGGAGGACGATGCCGCGTTGACCGGACGACTGGAGGAGCGGCGTGCCGCCTACCGGGACAAATGGAAGCCGCGTTACGCGGTGAAGATCGAATTCGCCCCGCCCCACCGCCGCCGGTTTTCCTTCCGCCTGCTGCGGCGGCTGCTACTGCGCGAGCAGCGCGGCTACCGGTTGCTGGACACGATATTCACGCTTCGCCTGCTGACCCTCGTCTATCCGCTGCTGGGTCGCTGGCGCCGGCGCCTGGTGCCGAAGTTCGCCCGCAAGCAGGCCATGGGGATCGACTCCCTGTTCAAATAACGGCGGGGACCGCCGTCTCCAGAATATGGAGCCGGCGGTCCCCGCCGGACGAGCGCAGGGTGCGGCAACGATCAGACCCTAATACTTGCCGGGTGAAATATTTCGACACGGCGGGCGATTTCCCGTATAAGATGACCCTGTTCGAATGAATGCGGAAGACTGCGCTTTCAGCCTTGAATTTAGGTCTTCGCGCCGATGAAGTATCTGGACTATGACCATATTGACCACTACCGGTTTGATTTTGCCCAGCTCCCCTTTGAGATTTACGAACTGACGAGGTAAAGAGAGTCATGAACGCGGCAAACACGAAGCCAATTGACGCTGAAGAGATCGCACGGCGAATCGTCCGGCTTGCACAGCCGCGGAAGGTGGTGCTGTTCGGCAGCCGAGCCAAGGGACGGGAACGCGCGGACAGCGACTGGGACATCCTGGTTATCGCGGAATCCAAGCGCCCGCGGCACGAACGCGCGGTGCCACTGTACGGTGCACTGAGCGACCTGCGGCAACCCGTGGACATCCTTGTCTATACCCCGGCAGAGGTCGAGGAATGGAAGAATGTCCCGCAGGCCCTGGTTACGACCGCAACGCGGGAAGGGAAGGTGCTCTATGAAGAACCGTGAGGATCTGGCACGCGGCTGGTGGCGAAAGGGAGATAGCGATCTGGAGAACGCGCGGATGTGCGTGGAGGCTGGTCGTTCGCTTGATACCGCCTGTTTTCACGCCCAGCAGGCGGCGGAAAAGTATCTGAAGTCGTACCTCTCGTTGCGGCAGGTGGACTTCCCGCTCCTTCACAACCTTGCGGCGCTGGTGGAAATCTGCAAGGGCGAAGATGAGTCCTTCAGCCAGGTGCGCCCATCGGCCGAGTCGCTTACGCCGTATGCCGTGGAAGCGCGCTATGACGAGGATTTCTGGCCGGACTTGGAGACGGCGGGCATCGCGGTGCAGCGGGCAGCCGAGATCAGAGAGTTCATTGCCGCAAGAATCCCCGCCGCCGTATCGATATCGCCGGACGTGCTTTTGCGTTGCCCGAAAACCGATTGCCACCAGTCCTGCAAAGCCATAGGAATCCTGCATGCCGATCAGTTGGAATGAAATCAGACAGAACGCCATCCGCTTTTCCCGCGAATGGTCGGAAGACTGCCGCGAGGACGCGGAAGCCAAATCCTTCTGGGACGAGTTCTTCACCGTTTTCGGCATGCGCCGCCGCCTGCTGGCCACCTTCGAGGAACCGGTCCGCAGGAACAACGGCCAATATGGATACATCGACCTGTTCTGGCGCGGTGTGATGCTGGCCGAGCACAAAAGCCGTGGAAAGAGCCTCGACAAGGCCGAATCCCAGGCCTTCAACTACATCCAGGATCTCGCCCTCGAAGGCCGCACAGACGACCTGCCACGCTATGTGATCCTGTCGGACTTCGAGCGAGTCGCGCTATATGACCTGGAGCCGGACGATCAGGCCGATCTGCCGCTGTTCGAGAACCGCCACTACCGCAAGACCGAGTTCCCGCTGAAGGAACTGCACAAGCATATCCAGGAGTTCGCCTTCATTGCAGGCTACAAGCAGCACCGCCTGCGCGAGGAGGACCCGATCAACATCAAGGCCGTGGAGAT
>CAZGBW010000101.1:0-8197 GCA_964523995.1 uncultured Victivallales bacterium
TGAATTCGGGCATCGAGGCCACGTCGAAACTGGCACCCGCCTCGAAAAGGGTTTTGACGATAGCCGGATCGGGATTCGCCTTGACGGCGTAGTAAGCCTGCACCCGCGGCAGATGCCGACGGAATTCGGCAAAATTCCTGCGTAGCTGCGCGTGATCAACGACAAAAAGGGGCGTTCCGTGCTTGGCGGCAAGCGCTTGAAGGTTTTTCCGTGAGTCCATGTTTCTCCGTTTGTTGCAAAGTTAAGCCCGATCACTATCGCAGATCCGTAGAATGACATCAAGCAAGACCTTGAAATAATATAGTTGCATAGTTGCGCAACAATGCGTATATTGACGGTATGAATAGTGTAGAACTGAAGGCAAGGGCACGGGTGATGAAGGCGCTTTCAAGTCCGGTTCGCCTGAAGATCGTGGATGAACTCAGCCGGGGGGAATGCTGCATGTGCGAGCTGCAGCCGCAGTTTGCCATGAACAAGTCAACCTTGTCCCGGCATATCGCCGAACTCCGGAATGTCGGCATTGTCGGCGAGCGCAGGGAGGGGGTCCGCGTGATTCTCAAGCTCGAGACGCCCTGCATCCTGTCGGTTTTCGACTGTACCCTGCGGGTCATTCGTGCCGAGGCGCAGCGGCAGGCCGTGATGGCGGGGGTAGCGGTAGGGTAAGGGGACGGGGCGGTGAATGATCAGGGTTGCTGATTCCGATTGGGATCGGGGAGAATGAGCATGAATGACGGGAGTCGCAAGGAGCTGAAGATTCTGGTGGTCATCCTCGGCATGTTTGCCGTGCTTTACTATTTGCCGGTGGAAGCGGTCCGCTTCCGGGGGGCGGTGCTGGAATCGCTGATTCTGGCAAAATGGTATGCGCGGGAGCATGTATTGCTCTGCCTGGTGCCTGCGTTTTTCATCGCCGGTGCCATCGGCGTCTTTGTCAGCCAGAACGCGGTGATGAAGTACTTCGGGCCAAAAGCCTCCAAATGGTTGTCTTATACCGTCGCTTCCGTCTCGGGCACCATCCTCGCGGTCTGCTCCTGCACGGTGCTTCCGCTGTTCGGAGGTATCTACATGCGCGGGGCCGGGCTGGGTCCTGCCATTGCCTTCCTCTACTCCGGGCCGGCGATCAATGTACTGGCGATTGTGCTGACCGCCCGCGTGCTGGGCTGGCAGCTCGGCGTTGCGCGGGCGGTCGGCGCAGTCGTCTTCAGCGTGGTGATCGGCCTGCTGATGCATCTGATCTTTCTTAAAGAGGAGCGCGCCAAGGCCGCCCAGGCGAAGGAGGTTTTCCTCGAGGAAGACGAGAACGAGCGCCCGCTCTGGCAGGTGGCTGTGTATTTCCTGAGCATGGTCGGCATTCTCGTGTTCGCCAACTGGGCCAAGCCGATGGAGGCCAGCGGCACCTGGTACGCGATCTTCCGGCTCAAATGGCTGCTGGCCTCCGGATTCGGTCTCCTGCTGGGCTTTTCGCTCTGGCGCTTCTTCGCGGTCAAGGCCTGGGTCGTGGCGGCCTGTGCCGTGCCGGCCGCCGCACTGGCACTCGTCCTGCCGGGCTATCCGGCCCTGGCCTTTTCCGCCGGTGGCATCGGACTGGCGGTACTGACCACCATGGCCGGTCCCCGGATGCGCGACTGGCGCGACCAGACCTGGGGGTTCGCGAAGCAGATCATGCCGCTGCTCTTCATGGGCGTGCTCGCGGCGGGCTTCTTCCTGGGCAGTCCCGACAGCGTTGATTCGGGTATCATCCCGAATGTGTGGATCCAGTCACTGGTGGGTGATTCACCGCTGGCCCTGCTTTCACTGCTGGGCTTCTCTTCCACAACGGTCCCCGGCTGGCTGACGATCCTCTGGCCGGTCTGGACGAATTTCTTCGCCGCGTTTACCGGTGCCCTCATGTATTTCGCCACGCTGACGGAAGTGCCGATCCTGCGCGGGCTGCTCGACAGCGGCATGGGCCAGGGCCCAGCCCTGGCCCTGCTGCTGGCGGGGCCCGCCCTGTCGCTGCCGAGCATGCTGGTGATCAATTCCATTCTCGGCCCGAAAAAAACGCTGACATTTGTCAGCCTGGTCGTGGTGATGGCAACCATCACGGGCATGGTCTTTGGCATCATTGTAAAATGAACCGCATCACAGGAGGCAAGCATGAGATCGGAACCTATGACGGAAGAACAGATTATCAAGACCGCCCGGAAATTGGCGAAACCCTATCGTGTGACCTGCGGCGATGATTTCCGGCTCAAGGATGTTGATCCCGGCGACACGCTTGATTTCTCGAAGAACGATAAACCGGAACTGCAGGAACTGCTGCCCGCCAACGGCACCCGGATACTCGCCTCCCTGCAGGACAAGCTGTATGCCGACGACCAATGGGCCGTGCTGCTGATCTTCCAGGCGATGGATGCGGCGGGCAAGGACGGCACCATCAAGCATGTGATGTCCGGCATCAATCCGCAGGGGTGCCAGGTTCATTCCTTCAAGGCCCCGTCAACCGAGGAACTGGACCATGACTATCTCTGGCGCTGCATGAAGTGCCTGCCCCGCCGCGGCAACATCGGTATCTTCAACCGCAGCTATTACGAGGAAACCCTCGTCGTGCGGGTCCATCAGGAATTTCTTGCGAAGCAGAAACTACCCGCCCGCCTGGTCGGCGAGAATATCTGGCAGGAGCGTTTCGAGGACATCCGGAACGTCGAGCGCTATCTCACGCACAACGGTGTGGTTGTGCTGAAGTTCTTCCTGCACGTCTCTCAAAAGGAACAGAAACGGCGTTTCCTGGAGCGCATCGAGAACCCGGACAAGAACTGGAAGTTCTCCGCCAGCGATGCCTCCGAGCGCCAGCATTGGGACGACTACATGGCGGCGTACGAGGATATGATCCGGAACACCGCCACGAGGGAAGCGCCGTGGTATACGGTACCGGCGGACAACAAGTGGTTCACGCGGGGCATCGTCGCGGCCGCGGTGATCGAAGCGTTAGCCGATCTGGATCTAACGTATCCAAAGGTCGGCGAAGCCCAGCTCAAGGAGCTGGCCGCCGCCAAGCGGGTGCTACTGGCGAACAAGATCGATACACGAAAGGAAAGGCAGAAATGAAGATACAGATCCTGGGGACCGGGTGCCCCAAGTGCAAGCTGCTGATGGCGAATGCGGAAGCGGCCGTCAAGGCGCTGGGAATCGGGGCGCAAATCGAGAAGGTGGAGAAGATCACGGAGATCATGGCCCTCGGTGTAATGACCACCCCGGCGCTGGTGGTGGACGGCAAGGTCAAGAGCGCCGGTAAAGTCCTGAGCCCGGAAGATGTTAAAAAGTTTCTTGCGTAGAAAGAGAGGCTGGCATGGACGACAAGAAAGACGATAAGCAAGAGGGTTCCTCCTGCGGATGCGGGGGAGGAAGTTGTTGCGGGGGTCCCCGCAAATGGATCTGGATTATGATGATCGTGGCGGTAGCGGCCGTGGTGATGGCTAAAAACGCTAAGAAATCGATGAGACCGGATCGCGGCACACCGGGCGTTGCCGGAAGCAGCGCGGTCGTTGCTCCAGCCGATGCGCAGCCGATGCAGGCAGCGGCCAGCCAGAAGCAGGCCCTGCCGCGCCTGGTGGATCTGGGGGCGCATTCGTGCGTCCCCTGCAAGATGATGGCACCGATCCTGGGCGAACTGAAGACGGAGTACGCCGACGTTTTCACCACCGAGTTCATCGATGTCTGGCAGGATCCGGAACCGGGTCGCCAATACGGCATCCGTGTCATCCCCACCCAGATCTTCCTCTGCGCGGACGGTAAGGAGTTGTTCCGGCATGAGGGTTTCTTCGGCAAGGAGGACATCCTGGGCAAGTGGAAAGAACTCGGGGTGGAACGAAAATGATGCAACCGCTCTTTACGACATTGTCCCATGCCGTTGAGGGATCCGCCGGTCTGGCGCTGAGCGCCGCCTTCGTGTGGGGCGTGCTCAGCATCCTGCTTAGCCCGTGTCACCTGGCGAGCATCCCCCTGATCGTGGGGTTCATCGACCAGCAGGGTCGCATCACGACGCGCCGGGCGTTCATGATCGCCCTGCTTTTCTCGGTCGGCATCCTGATCACCATTGGCTTGATCGGCGCGATCACGGCGGCGGCCGGACGGATGATGGGCGATATCGGCAGCTGGGGCAACTACGGCGTTGCCGTTATCTTCCTCGTCGTCGGGTTATACCTGCTCGATGTCATCCGACTGCCGTTGCCCGGTGCGGTCCAGCCCGGCATGAAACGCAAGGGTATGCTGGCGGCGTTTGTCCTCGGGCTGGTGTTCGGCGTGGCGCTGGGGCCCTGCACCTTCGCCTACATGGCCCCCATGCTGGCGGTGACGTTCAAGCTGGCGGCGACCCGGTTGACCTACGGTATCCTGTTGCTGCTGTTTTATGGGGTGGGGCATTGCGCCGTGATTGTGCTGGCTGGCACGTTCACCGAACTTGTCCAGCATTACCTGCACTGGAATGAAAAATCCGAAGGTGCCATGATCCTCAAGAAGGTCTGCGGGGGGCTGGTGATCCTCGGCGGCCTGTGGCTGATCTACACGGCACCCTGAACGTCTCCATCTGGCTATGGCAAACTTCGTGTCAACGGTAAGCGTGACCCTATGTGCGGGGCTCTGCCTGGCGGCAACCGGAGCCCGTGCCGGAGTGGAGACGAACAGTATTACAGTCCGCACGGCTTCCGCGCTGGAGGAGATCGTACGAGCCGGGGCTCCGCTTATCCTTGTTGAAAAGGATGGCGACTACTCCTGGCGGACGCTGTCGGATGCCGATGGCGTCCGCTCCCTGAGGATAGGAACTGATAAACTGGCGGAAATCCACCGTTTCTGGAAGGGTGGCACGCGCAGGCCAAAAGATTCCGCCTGGCCGGTTCTGCAGACGACGGTCGAGTGGGATACCGCCTCCGGCACGTACACCCTGAAGCGCATCGAGCTCGGGTTTTTCGGAAAGCGTGTATGGCTGATCCATGAATTGCGAGAGGCGGATGAGCGGTACGGCACCATCGGTGTTCAGATCAAGATGGAATGGTAAGGTCCTGATCATTTTGATATCGCGCTAACGGGCAGTAATACTTATGGTTGACTTGTGTTGCCAGGTGATGGGTCCTGGCCTTCCGACGTGCCGCTGAAGGCAGGCGCTCAGGATTGAATGAGCAGGAGAGGAAGGAAGCGATATGCCGGAACTTCCGGAGGTGGAGACCGTGGCAGCCGGGCTTCGGGAAGCCGGGGTGTGCGGGCTTGTGATCCGCGCGACGCGGGTTTCATGGCCCCGGACGCTGGCAGGGCTTTCGCGGGAGGCGTTTGATCGGGAATTGAAGGGGCGGTCCATTGCCGATGTCCAGCGGCGTGCCAAATATATCGTCATCCGCCTGGATCCGGCGCTGTGGCTGCTGGTTCATTTGCGCATGACCGGTCATCTGAGTGTGGAGCCGGCGGCTTCCCCACCGGACCCGCACGAGCGGGTGGCGGTTGTCCTGGACGACGAACGTGAAATCCGATTCCGGGATACCCGTAAATTCGGACGGTGGGTTCTGACGGGGGACCCGGCGTCGGTGCTGGGCAGCCTGGGGCCGGAGCCGCTTTCGCCGGATTTCAAGGCGGTGCCGTTTTATCGCATGCTGCACGCCCATGCGCGCATGCTCAAGCCGATGCTGCTGGACCAGCGGGTGGTTGCCGGTCTGGGCAACATTTATGTTGATGAGGCCCTATGGGAGGCGCGGCTGCATCCCTGCCGCTCGTCGCGAACGCTGACCTTGGCGGATGGTCGCCGGTTGCATCGCGCGATCCGCGTCGTCTTGCAGCGTGGCCTGGATGCGGGGGGCACGACACTGGGGCGTGGCGTCTCCAATTTCTACAGTGTGGCGGGGCGGCGCGGACGCAATCAGGACGGACTCCGGGTTTTCCGCCGGCAGGGCGAGGACTGCCCGCGCTGCGGAACGGTCATCCGTCGCCAGATGGTGGCTCAGCGCAGCACGCATCTTTGTCCCCGCTGCCAGCGTTCAATTCCTTGACGGGACTTTCGATCGCATGGTAAAAGATCGTCATTTGGTTCACTATCAATGCGGGGGAACACTATGGCGGAAGTGACGTTGGAGGATCTGTCCAAGCAGGCGTCCGATCTTTTTAATCGCGGTTTTTCTGCGTTGGAGCGCGGGAATGTCGATTTCGCGATTGAGATGCTCTCGAGTTGTGTGACCGCCGAGCCCCGTTTTGCCCGGGCCTGGAAGTTCCTGCGTGCGGCGGAGCTGAAGCGCTATCGGAAGAAGACCGTTACCCCTTTATCCCGCCAACTGGAGATGATCATCCGTTTTCCCACCTATCTGGGTGTCATGGGCCTTCTCAAGTCCGGAAAGTTCCAGGTGGCGCTGATGATGGCCGAGCGCCTGCTTCGCGATGATCCGGTGAACCCGAAGTACGGCAAGCTGTTCGCGCAGGCGGCTGTCGGCATGGAACTGCCGGAGATGGCGATCATGACGCTCGAAACCGTCCGGGACAACAATCCGGAGGATATCTCGGTCCTGAGCTGGCTGGGCGTCTTTTACCAGAAGGTCGGGCGCATGCGCTCCGCGCGGGAGTGCTTTGAGCGTCTCTGCGAGCTCAGTCCGAATGATCCGGCGGCCCTCAAGCAGCTGAAGGATGCGATGGCGCTGGACAGCATGGCGAGCGACGGCTGGGAGAAATCGGCGGAGAAGGGCGGATCCTTCCGTGATATTCTCAAGGATGGTGACGAGGCCGCGCTGCTGGAGCAGGGGGCGAAATCCGCAAAGAGTGACAGCGGGCTGGATTCCCTGGTTGCGGACATGAAGCGCAAGATCGAGGCCGAGCCGATGAACATCAATTTCCGGCGCGGTCTTGCAAACCTGTTTCTCCAGAAGCGCGATTTCGAATCGGCGATCACGGTGCTGGAGGCTGCGGTCAAGCTCAACCCGGGGGATCCGGAATTAGAGCGGGCAGCAACCAATGCGCATCTCCGGCAGTTCGAGAGCCAGGCGGAAGCGCTTCGCAATGCCGGGGACGAGGAGGGTGCGGTGGAAATGGATTCGCGCCGCCTGCAATACAGATTCGACGATCTCCAGAACCGGGTCGAACGGTATCCGAACGATTTGCAGCTGCGCTTCGAGTGGGGCGTCATGCTTTTCGAGAACGAGTATATCAACGAGGCGATCCAGCAGTTGCAGATTGCGCAGCGCAGCGCAAAGAACCGGGTGCAGGCCCTGTATTACCTGGGTGTCTGTTTCCGTTCAAAACAGCAATACGATGTGGCCTGCCGCCAGCTAGAGACGGCGCTGGCCGAACTTCCGATCCTGGATGCGAACAAGAAGAAGGTCCTGTATGAGCTTGGTGAGCTGGCGGAACTCATGGGCAATCCGAAAAAGGCTGCAGAGCTCTTCATGCAGATTTACCAGGATGACATCAGCTACCGTGACGTGGCCGAGCGGATCGAGAAGGCCTATCAGCAGGCGCTGTGAAGCGGTGCCTCGTCCTGTGCGGACCGGGCTGGCTATTCCTCCGCGGCGGGCGGTTCCGGCCAGATGCCCTTCTGTGCGTTGGTGATGATCTGGCGGGTATCGGCGGGAAAATCGCTTTTCAGCAGCCAGTTGATGAAATTGCGGTCCTTCTCGAGCATGTCTTTTAGTGTCTTGCCCTTGTTCTTCCCGAAATTGATCACGATGTTGCCGCCGGTCCACTTGAGCCGTCCCGACTGGTCCGCCCAGGCCGGGTTCTGCGGGTTGCAGTAGCCATCCAGTTCGGCAATCGAGCGGGGCAGGTCGGAATATCGCGCGATTTGCCCCTCGAATACGCGAATGGTGGCCAGGACATCCGCCTCCGCTCCGTGGGCGTTCAAATGGGCGTCCCCGCAGTAGAATTTCAGGGCGGAGCTCAGATCACGGGGCTCCTTGCGGTGGAATATGCGCTGGACATCCAGGACTCGCCGGGTCTCGATGCCGAACGGAACGTCCGCGCGGATGAACTCCTCCGCCAGCATCGGGATGTCATAGCGCAGGATGTTGAATCCGCCGAGGTCGCAGCCTTCCAGGAAGTCAGCGACTTCCTGCGCGATTCGTGGAAACGTCGGGCAGTCTTTCACATCCTCGTCCGAGATGCCGTGGATGGCGGCGGCCTCCTCGGGGATTGGCATCTGCGGGTTGATGCGGTAGCTCAGGGTGGCCTCGCTGCGGTCGGGGCGGATGCGCACGAT
>CAZGBW010000102.1:0-8188 GCA_964523995.1 uncultured Victivallales bacterium
CGGACGGCGGGATAGATCCCGAAGACGATGCCGACCAGCATGCTCACGCCCAGCGAGAGAACGACACTCAGGGGGGTGACACTGGTGGGCATGCCAGCGGTGCGGCTGATGACCCAGGGAATCAACATGCCGATGCCGACACCGATGGTGCCACCGCTCGTGGATAGCACGACGGTCTCGATCAGGAACTGGGTGACGATCTGGCGCCGCTTGGCGCCGATGGCCCGGCGGATGCCGATTTCCCTTGTGCGTTCGGTAACGGATGCCAGCATGATGTTCATGATCCCGATACCGCCGACAAGCAGGCTGATGCCCGCAATCGAACCGAGCACGATGTTGAAGTTGCGTTTGGTGGCCTCGGCCTGCCGGAGCAGGGCGAGCGGAACATTGATCCGGTAGCTTTGCTGGCGGTGAAAGCGTGCCAGCATCGCTTCGATCGCCCGGGCGGAAGGCTCGACATCGCCAAGGGTGGCGGCCTCGGCGATAATCTGGTGCAGCTCGACACGCTCGCGGATGCGGGAGCCGGCACCGTCCTGCGTGAAGGTGTCGCCGAAGCGTTCCCGCGCAGTCGCCAGGGGAATGTAGGCATCGGTATTGCGGTCGGGCGTCTGCATGCCGCCCGCGCTGCCGCTGTCGCTCTGGACAATGCCGATCACGGTAAAGGCGGAGCCGCCGATACGGACCACCCCGCCGATACTCTCCTCGGTGGCCAGCAGGCGGCGGGCACCGAATTCGGTAAGGACGACGACATTCCGCCGTGTCTCCATATCGTCTGCCGACAACGCGCGGCCGGCAATCAGCGGACGCTTGACGAGATCAAACCAGCCCGGGGCGGTCCCGACCATGCGCAGCCAGAGCGTCTTGTCCTTCAGGCGGCCCTCCTTGCGGATGATCTTGACGGGAACCGTCCGCTTGACGGAGGGAATACATTCGGCAATACGCTGCATGTCCTCATACTTCAACCCGTATATGCTCAGCCGGGAGCGTGTGGTGCGGGACGATTCATCCTCGGATGGCTTGACCGTGTCAATGATGATGTTGTGGCTGCCGAGCTTGCGGATCTGCGCCAGGGCCTCGCGGCTGGCTCCCTCGCCGACGGCCAGCATGGCGATCACGCTGCCCACCCCGAAGACCACCCCGAGCATGGTCAGCAGTGACCGGAGCTTATGGAGCATCAGGGTCTTGATGCCCAGCTGGATGTTGCGGATGAATCTTGCATTTCTCACAGGCGCCTGCCTCCAGCGCTCGCGACAACCCCGTCGCGCATCACGAGGTGATGCCGCGCGATGTTGGCAACGTCGGGCTCGTGCGTGACCATGATGATGGTTTTGCCCTGCGCGTTCAACTCGCCGAGCATCTCCATGATTTCCCTGCCGGTGGCCGTATCCAGGTTTCCGGTCGGTTCATCCGCCAGCAGCATGACCGGGTCGTTGGCAAGAGCGCGGGCGATCGCCACGCGCTGCTGCTGCCCGCCGGAAAGCTCGGAGGGACGGTGCTTCAGCCGGTCCCCGAGGCCCACGCGCTTGGCGAGTTCAGCGGCCCGGTCGCGGGCGTGATCCGGCAGCCACCCCAGGTAATAGAGCGGCAGCTGGATGTTCTCCTCGACCGTCAACTGGGCGATCAGGTTGAAGCTCTGGAAGATAAAGCCGATGTATCTCAGGCGGACATCGCTCAGCGCGTCGTCAGACTGCGAGGCGGTGTCGTTGCCGCCGAGAAGGTAGCGCCCCGCGGTGGGTCGGTCCAGGCAGCCGAGAATGTTCAGGAGCGTGCTCTTGCCACTGCCGCTGGCCCCCATGATGGCCCAGAAGCTGCCCGGCTCGAAGGTGGCCGAGACCCCGGCCAGGGCATGCACGGACTGCCCTCCCAGGTGGTAGACCTTGGTAATGTTCTCCAGGCGGGTGGCGGCGATCGCTTTCATGACACTGGCTCCTGCGCCCGACGGGGAGCGCGCCGCTGCCGTTCCGCCCCGCCTTCCGCCCCGCCTTCCGCACTGGGGACGGCATCCGGGCCCCCGGTCTCATCCGCCGCGTTCATCGGAGGAGCCAGCAGGACGGGCTCGCCGGGTTCGAGCCCCTCGAGAATATGCACCATGAGGTTATTGTTATCGCCAATCCGGACAGCGCGCTGCACCGGACCGTCCGGAGTCGCGACAAAGACCACCGGGCGGCCACCCACCCGCACGACGCAGTGAACCGGCACGTAGACGGCATTCTCATGGGACGCGATCTGAATCGTCGTCTCGCTGCTCATGCCGGTACGCAGCACATCGCCACCGCCTTCGATCCGGATTTCCGTGTCATAGAGCTTGAGATCCGGATTCATGAACGTGCTCATCGCGTCCGGAAGCGGCGCGATGGTCGCGACATTCCCGGTAAACGTCATCCCCGGCAGCGCGCCCACCGTGAGCGTCACCGGCATGTCGCGACAGATCCTCTTCAGGTTGGACTCGTGAATCTTGATCTTGGAGATAAAGCTGGATGCCGTCGGCAGGTAGATCAGCGCCTGGCGCTCCCGCACCTCCTGCCCCTCCGCCAGCGGTTCGACATTACCGTGCGACTGGACCTGCGTGCTGGTGGCAAACACCACCAGACCATCCCGCGGTGCCCGGATCTTGGCTTTCGCGATCTGTGCGCTCAGCTTTTCAGCCTGCGACTTGTTCTGCGTGAATTCCGACTCCTTGGCCCGCAAGTCGACTTCCGCCTGGATGACATCCGAACGCGCCTTGCGCACCGCCCGCTCCTGGGCCATGCCGGCCTGGCGCGCATCGCTTTCCAGCTTGGTGATCTGCCGCTTGGACTCGAACTGCTGCAGCAGACCCAGATTATCCAGCGCCAAATCCACATCCAGCCCGGACTTCCTGACTGAAAGCTCGTCGGCCCGGATCTCGGACGCGGAAAGATACTTCTCGGCAAAGAGCACCTGCGACCATTTCAGCTTCTCCTGCGCACGTTGCTGCTCCTCGCGGGCGAGCGTGATGCGCGCCTCGAGTTCCTTGACCTTGTTCGGATACTCCCCGGCCTTGTACTGCTCCAGATCCTCGCGGGCGAACTGGAGCGTCAATTCCGCCTTTTCCACATCGCTCTGCGCCTGGTTCCTGACCACCTCCAGATTCTCCCGGCTGCGGATGAAGGCGGCCTCCGCATTCTGCAACTTGATTTCCTGGTCGATGCGCCGGGCCTCCAGGTTGGTGGCATCAAGCTCGACCAGCAGGTCGCCAGTCTTGACCTGCGTGCCTTCGGGAGCCAGGAACAGAATCGTGCTGCGGCCCTCCAGCTCGCTCTTGAGGATGATCTGCTCGCTGGGACTGATGGTTCCAGCCTCCCTCACGGTAATATCCAGCCGGCCCCGCGCCGTGATGAAAACCGGTTCGGATTTATCCGGACTGGCGGCAAGGCGCTTATAGGACTGCAGGGCCAGGGCGGCCATCACCGCCATGACCGCCAGCACGGACGCCAGCACGTTGATACGCAATCCACCCGCGCGTTCTTGTTCCCGATGTCTGATTCTCATGGCATGGCCTTTCTTCACGGACCTGGGGGCGCCACCGCTGCCGCCACCGGGTTGATCTCCTTGAGGATCCCGTCGGCGGAAACATCCAGTGTATCCAGATCCCGCTGAAACCCGAGTTCGGCGATACGGTGGCCGACCGCGGCCGCCGTCAGTGCGTTCTGCGCCCCGATCAACGCCTCCTGCGCCTCCAGCACATCGCGGATTACGGCGCGGCCCGCCTGCAGGAGCATATCCGTGCTACGGACCCGCCGTTCCGCGAGGCGAACGGCCTTGCCCTGGATCCGGAGGTTCTCGCGGGCCAGGCGCAGGGCCCGGAAGGCGTTTCGGATATCGAGCTTGACCTGGTCCTCGACCTCCTGCGCAACCCGCTCCTGCACCTCCAGTGCGATGATGCCGCGGCGGTAGGCGATGCGTTCGGCGGTGCGGTTGAGCGGCAGGTCCAGCGAAAGCAGCGCTCTGGAGCGCAGGCGGTCAACGCCGAGCCTGGCATCGTCCTGGGACGCGCTGGATGAGGAATTGCGGCGTTCGCCGGTTTGCACACTGCCGAAAAGCGTGAGTTCCGCCCGCAGGTTGTCCTCGGCCACGTGCAGGCGGCGGCGCGCGTCTTCCACCTGGAACCGGGCGGTGCGCAGGTCCAGTCTCGAATCGAGCGCGATCGCGAGGGCCTGCTCATAACCCAGGCCAAGCGTATCCTCCGGGTACTCATCCGGCAGGGCAAGCTCCACCGGGGCGTCGGCCGGCGGCACGGTTTCAGGAATCGAGGTCTCCGCGCTGGCGGCGCGAATCCCCTCGTGCAGCAGCCGGAGGGTGCTGGCGTCAAGCTCGATTCGGGTATCCGGAGGCAACCCGAGCGCCCCCTTGTAGCGGTCGGTCTTGGAGATCAGGCTCTCGCGGGCCTCGATCCACCGGGTGCGGGAACGGAGTTCGTTCTGCACCGCCTGATCGACCTGGTATTCCGGCAGGCGGCCGGCATCGGCCAGGCGGCGGGCACGACGGGAGGCGGTGACCAGGCTCTTGTAATTCTGCTCGGCGTTGCGGATTTGCTCGGCGGACTGCAGCACGCTGATGTAGTCCCCAACCACGCGAACGGCAAAGGCGCGCTTGAATCGCTCGAAGGAATACACGGCGTATAGCAGATTGCGCTCGGCCTGTTTCAGCGGCTCCGCGACAATGTCGCGGCCCGCGCCGCGCAGCAGCGGGACCGAGATGCCTGCATCCGCCAGCAGTCCAAGGGACGAGGCGGTTCCCTGCGTCAGCAGCTTGACCAGGTCCACGGCAATGCTGCCGGACATCTCGACCCCGTTGCGGAATTTCCGGGTGACCTCCGGTGCGGTTGCCACGCGGGTGGAACGGATCGTCTTGTCGCCGGCGCTATCGCTCTCATAGGTCCCGCTGAGAATTGCCGAAAACGTCCGACGGAAGGCGGCCTGTTCCAGGTCCAGCTCCAGCGCCGCTTTGAAAAGAGTCTCCTTGGCCGCCTGGAAATCACGGCTGTTGCGGGCGGCGATCTGCAGGGCCGTCTCGGGAGTAAGCACAATCGGGTCCGGCAAGGCGGGACCGGGATCGGGCACGACAACGCCGGTCTGCGTCCCGGTGGATTCCAGGCGTGTCGGCAGCTGCTGCTCACACAGCAGGCGGCGGCGGAGCTGCTCGCCGGCGGTCACGAGAACCAGCGGCTCTTCCCGTCCGAAGGCGGCATTCTGCGCGGCGGCAAGATTAGCGTCCGCGGTCCGGTCGGCCTTGTCACGGTGCCAGGCGGCCGACCGGCAGCCACCGGTAGCCGGTACCACCAGCAGCACGGCAAGGCGGACTGCCGTCCGGAAGTGCTGCCAGCGGGGTTGCGAGGATCGAGTATAGCCAGAAATCATGGGACCCGAGTCTAGGCGGGTAGTCCTGCCGAAGGCAAGTGCTTAAAACCGCTTTTTTACGCCACGTGCGTCTTCAGCTTGGCAAGCAAAGCGGTTTTGCTCAGCGCCCCCACCATCTGCTCCTGGACTTTCCCATCCTTCATCACCAGAAGGGTCGGAATCGAACGGATGCCGAATGTTCCGGCAAGCTGGGGATTCTTGTCCACATCCACTTTCGCGATCTTGATTTTCCCCTTCAGCTCCTTGGCCAGCTCGTCAAGCACCGGCGCCAGCGCGCGGCAGGGCCCGCACCACTCCGCCCAGAAATCCACGAGAACCGGGGTTGCGGACTTCACCACTTCCGTCTCCCAGTTGGCACCCTCGATATGGATAATCCCTTCAGCACTCATGTCGGTCTCCTTATTTGAACCCTTGCGGGCATCTCCTGTTGATCAGCGTTTCATACGTCCCGGCCAGGCCAGCTCGACATCCGGAGCCCCATAGGAATACTCCGTCATGGAGACATTCGGCCCGAGGACCTGCGCCAGGAACACGTAAATCAGCACGCAGGAAACCACGGTGGCCGCGACGGCGGCGATCACGAACGACCAGTGCATGCGGTCTTCCGCGACCGCCAGAAACTCCGGCGGGGCAAACATCACGGGGCCGCCATCCGAGTCCGACGCCCCGGACGTACCCCCACTGCGGATAAAGGGTTTGACCGAGGGGCGCTTGACCTTGATGGTCTTCTTATCGGCTTCCGGTTTCCCGGCTTCCGCATCGGCCGCAGGCAGATCCTCCGCAGAGGTCTCGTCATGGGCAGCCGAGGCCCCCGAATCATCAAGAGACTGCACCCTGCCGGGAATGGCAGAGCTGGCCGGACGTTGCAATTTGATTGTTTTCGGGGCGGCAGACGGGCCTCCGCTCCCGAGGACGGACTCCAGCGAGATGCGTGAAGTCTGGCGCTTCGGGTCCGGCGGGGGGGCCTGCGGCAAGGGCGCAAGTGTGCCATCCGGCTCCTCGTTGTTGGCGACCTGCTGCCCCACCTCTACCACACCAGGGGCGATCCGGATCGTTTTCGTCCCGACAGGAACGGCCTCCGCTGGCGGTTCAAGCGTCACCGGAAGCGAGATCTTGGACGTGGATCGTTTCGAGCCGACGTCGGCACCCAGATCCGCGCTCTCGCGCTTGATGCCGATCGGCACCGGCTTCTTGAGCTTGATGGTTTTTGGGGCGAGCACGGGGCGAAGCATGGGCCGCGGCGCACTGCCTTGTTCGGGACTGCCGGCGGCAGGCCGGGGCGCAGGGGCGACGGACGCCGCGGCTGGCGTAGGCGTAGCGGTGGACACCAGTGGCCGGATCAGGGCCGGACGCACGGGAGAAGTGCTCGCCGTCACGGGGGTTTCCATATCCGGAAGCGTAATCCGCATGGTCCCGTCGGCTCGCGCGGCATCGCCGGCCTTTGCAGGTTCCAAGGAAGGCGTCGTGGACAACCTTGGCGCAAACCCGGCAGCAACAGGAGCGGCCGATTCCCTCAAGGAAGGTTCCGGACCGCTTAACGGGGGCAGTCCCCTTTTGCGGAGGTCAAGTTTCGGTGGAAGCCCGTTTTCAGTACTGGAATCGTCTGCCATGATCATTCTCCCGCTGTGATTACCCTGAAGATAGCCGGACTGCCACGGGCGCGTCAATCACGGATTATCGGACCGTGCTGGAACCGAATCCGTCCAGGGCGCATGCCGCCATGGGATCAACGCTTACAGGACTTTCATTTTCGGCAGATCCTGTATATCCACTGCACCGGTGACGCGATGGAGCGCGTCAATGACAATCAGGTCGTCAATGTTATGGGTTTCAAAGATATTGAGGACATCGACCGCGAGTGCATCCTCGCGGACCGTGACCGGCTTCGGGGTCATGAAGGTCGAGACAGGCATGTTCAGGATGTCCGGATAGCGTCCGATGTGACGCCGCAGGTCACCATCGGTGAAGACACCCTTCAGCATGCCCTCGGCATCCACCAGCGCGGCCGAACCGGAACGCGCTTCCGTCATGGCCAGCAGAACCGTCTTCACATCAGCGGTTTGAAGGACCGTTGCCAGCCGGTTCCCGGAACGCATGATATCGGAAACGCGCAGCAGCAGGGAGCGTCCGATGGCCCCGCCGGGATGGAGCTTGGCGTAGTCGTCGCGCTGGAAGCCGCGCGCGTCCAGAAGTACCATGGCCAGCGCGTCGCCCCAGGCCAGGGTGGCGGTGGTGCTGGCGGTCGGCGCCATATTGAAGGGGCAGGCCTCCCTCGGTACCGTGACGCAGGCCACGATGTCGCAATGCCGCGCCAGCGTGCTGTCCGGAACCCCGGTGACGCCGATAATGGTGACATTCAGGCGTTTCGCCGGGGGAAGGAGATTCAGGACCTCCTCGGATTCGCCCGAATAACTGAGCACAAGCAGGACGTCGCCCTCCTGGAGAATGCCCAGGTCCCCATGCATGGCCTGGGCGGGATTCAGGACGACGCTGGTGCTGCCGGTACTGGTGAGGGTCGCCGATATCTTCTCGGCAATGTGCAGATTTTTTCCCATGCCCGTGACAACGATCTTGTGCCCCTGGTCAAGACAGCGGAGGATTGTTTCCACCGTTTCCTGAAACCCGTGGACGAGATTCGCCTTCACACTGGCCAGCCCGTCCACTTCGCAATCAATGACCGCCTGCGCCTGTTCCAACATACCCATTAGGGGACTCCTGCGGTTAACGAACACGGCATGCGCCCGGAATGGACGTATCCGATAACACCGAGCATCCTTCCGTTTGCGAACCGAACAGGCAAGAAAAATATG